>JAUVCD010000319.1 GCA_030590865.1 Myxococcales bacterium
CGTGATCCCGTAGGTCTCCTGGAAGGCCTCGCCGTCGGCGAGGATGATCAACGAGGGCGCGATCTGACTTGCTTGGTCGAAGAGCATGCCGCCTAGCCGGCGAACTTCCTCCAGTGGGGCCTGCCGCAAGCGCCGCACGATGAGCTCGAGGTTGCGGGCGTTGCAGGTGAAGCCCAGCTGACCGGCAGTGGCCAGCGAGACGACGTAACGGGCGTCCTCTTTGGCCCATCCCTCGATGACGCTCCGATCTTGTTTGCGCTCCAGCATTTCGGGATGGAGCTGTGCCTGCCGCTGATCGAGGAGCGGCAGCAGATCATGATAGCTCTGGTTCTGAGCCGCGATCAGCGCCTCGAGCTTGGCTCGCTCTCCCTCATCCAGCTCAGCGGGGATGACGTAGTCGTTGTCCAACGTGATGTAGCGTTGGGATTTCTCGGTGTAGGAACAGAGCCGGTGCCACTGCAGGGCCTCGATGGCTAACCGCGAGCAGCCCAGGATGTCGAAGTTGAACACTGCGTGCTCGGCCACCGAGTGGTGTCCTAACCCGAACACGATCATGCGGTTGGACTTGCGGGCCCGCTCCACCTCCTCCCGCGCCTTGGCCCTCAGCTTGGGCACTGGAGCAGAGAAGCGACTGATGCGGGCATAGGCAGCCGACAGGGTCTCTGGCGAGAACGTCCCGCGACCGCTGCGCAGCACCTCGACGTCGCCGTTGTAGCCGGCGAGGATGACTTGGAGGGGTTGGCCTGCTGGGTTGTAATCGCTCGGTGTCACAGGTGAAGCTCGTTGGATGGATACCAGGGCGCCTGGCGATGGTTGCTCTAGTCGCCAGCAACACTGACCACCAAGGGTGCCGGCGTGACCATGGTAAGCACGAATACGGAAGTCAACCGCCCGCCGTGGGCCGGGTGAGCTGGCCGGTGGCCGACAATCTACAACCGGAGCCGCTCTCGCAACTGGGACAGGTGAAGCTCGAGGCGGGCTCGGCGTTCGGTCCATTCGGTGGCATTTTGACGGGCATCGGCGGGCCAGCCACGGCGCACGCCGGCCAGCCAGCGGCCGTCACGGACGATTTCACGCCAGGCGCGCACTAACATTCGGGCCAGATAGCGAAGGTGATCCAGATCCCGATCGAAGGGGTAACGCTCGGTCTCCCATGCCCGGCAGTGGTGGTGCACGCCGTTGGGGTGCTCGGTGATCCAGTAGAGCTGACCGTCCCCTACCAGCGGCTCGCCGCACACCAGGCAGTGGCCCGGTTGTGCTGAGTGGCCAGTGCCCATTGACGCACTGTACATATGTTCAGCTACCGGTGCCATTCAAAAAACGCGGGACCCGTCAGCTGTGGTGGTTGGCTCGCCGGAGTGAGGGGTCGGTGCCGTTGGTGCGGTAGGGTCCGGGCGCTTCGAGTCCGTGGCCGGCTTGTGCGCTTACCGCGATGAGAGGACAATCGCGCCGTGGCTCATCATGGTGCCTGCAGACCGCTGAGTGGCTGGTGGCTGCTCGTCCTGGCATCGGTGGCCTGTCAGCCCGAGCCGCCCGCGTCGCCTCAGGTGCCAAACCCACCGGTTGTTTCGCCGGTCAGTAGCTGGGTGGCGCCCAAGCCGCCGCCGCCCGATTTGCCGCCGCTGGTGCCGCCACCAGGAGGAACCGAGGCCGGCTGGGTGCAGGCGCCGAGCCGGGCGGCGCTGCCCGAACCGTTGCGCTTTTCCGAGTTGATCGCCGTCGGGGCGCAGGCCGCCGTGCTGCGCACCTCGGGGGGCCACTTCGCAGTTCACCGCGATCGAGGCGTGGTGGGCAAGCTGCGCCTGCCCCTCGGCTGGTTCTGGCTCGGACTCGATGGCGGCGACAGGCTCTACGTGGCCACGCCCGAGGGGGCGCTCTATCGTAGCGACGACGCCACCCAGCGGGCCGGCGCCAGCTTCGCGCCGGTGGCCCTGGTGCGAGGCGCCGTCACCTGGGACGTGGCAGGGTCCTGGTTGGTGGCGGCGCGAGGCGCTGAGGTGCTGGTCTCTGGTGATCACGGCCGTAGCTACTACCAGGGGACGGTCACCCCAGGCCTCACTATCCGACGCCTGCGCGTGCGCCCTGATGGGGTCATCGCCGCCTGGGGGCACGAGCGCTCCGCCGCGGTGACTTATCTGTCTGGCGACGGCGGTCGTACCTGGATCGCGTCAGACTTCCAGCCGCGACAAATCGATCGGGTGGGTGCCGCCATCGACAACGGTGCTCGTCGGTGCCCAGCATCGCTATCCCGTGACGGACGCACCTGGCACCATGGCCGTCCCGATGCTCTGGCGCTCGAGCAGCAATGGACCGGTCAGCTGCGCGTTACCTCGAGTCCCACGGGCAGCAGCGGCGCGCCCACGCTCAGCGATTCCGAGCCTGGTGCCATGGTGACCGGCGCGCCCGTGACCGGTCCGGAGGGGCCCTGCGGCGCCAGTCCGTCCCGCCCGGCGAGCAGCGGACCCGCGACCGGGTCTGGCAGTGACGGGGCCCGAGCCTGTCGCGGTGTCAACTGCCTGCGAGGGACCGGGGGCAGGGCGGTGGAGACGGGCACAGAGGTCGGTTTTCTCGCCGATGCTGCGTGTCGCTCTGATCGTGCTGGGCCGCCGGGGCGTTGTGATCCCAACCTGCCGCTCCAGCGCCCCCCGACCCTCGCGGTGATCGATCGTGGCAGCGGGACGGTCAGACTCTCGTCGCCGCCGAGCACGTGTCGCCCCCGCCGCCTGGTATCGATACGTGGCGCTGGGCTGCTCGCCTGCGAGCTCGATGCCGAGCACCTCGAGCTCTACACCTTGTCTCGGTCCGGCGCGCTCCATCGCGAGGCGTCATTCAACTGGCCTGCGCGGGCCATCGGAACCATTGCGACTGGGGACGACGGTACCACGGTGATCACCTGCGATCGGTTGAGCTGCGCCGGTCGGGCGTTGGTGCGGAGCCCCCATCCGCTCGGTGACCAGGGCGCCTGGCGCGAGATTGCGGTGCCCCAGGTGGTGGCCTATCGACCATTGCTCCTCGGTGCTGCTCTGGCGTTGACGTCCCCAGCTACCGCCAAGATGGGAAAGAAAGGGGCCTTCGGCTCATTTCGAACCAGCGACTTGCTCGGTGGCCATCAGCCTGGTGCTGATCCCCCGACCGCGGCGGTCTCGCAACGGATCGCCCAGGAGCAAGAGCTACTCCAACGCATGTCCATGTCCATCGCTCGCGTTGATGGAACGGTGCGCCCGCTTGCCACGAATCTGCGGAGCGATGGCGATGTCCTGGCGCTCGAGGTCGTCGACGGTACCGTCTACCTCGCCGCCGAGCCCTGGGTTGGTTCGCCGTCACCCCCAAGCGCCAAGCCACCGACCTATTACCGCCTCGACCGAGGCAAGCTGATCGCTTTGCCGAGCCCACCGGCAGCGCTGCGCCGTACTCGGAAGCAGTCCCCGGCTCCGATCGCATCGCCCTCGGTCAACGCCTATGGCGTGGCCCTCGACGACAGCCACGTCTATTGGACCGACACCGCGCGGGGGCGCGTGCTCGCGGTGGCCAAGCGAGGCGGCAAGGTCGCCACCCTGGCCAGCCACCAACCTGGCGCCTTCGCCATCGCAGTCGATGAGACTCACGTCTACTTCACCCTGCGTGGCAGCGCTCAGCTGGCTGACGGGAGTGTTCGTCGGGTATCCAAGCAAGGGGGCACAGTCGAGCAGATCGCCAGTGATCAGCTGAGGCCTGAGGCGATCGTGACGGACGCCGATGCCGTCTACTGGACCACCCACGGCTACCCCGGAGCTCTGGATGGCGCTGTCCTTCGAGCTAGCAAACGTGAAGTCGCTACCGGGGCGTTGGTGGTGGGGCTTCCCGAGCCGGCGGGCATCGCCCTCGACCATGGCCACGTGGTGTTCACGACCGCTGCGGGCGGTAGCCTCGGCCGAGTACCCAAGAGCGGCGGCGCGTCGCAACGCCTGGGTGCCGATCAGCTCACCCCTCACGCCGTCACCGTCAGCGCCGGTCGGATCATCTGGGCCAACCGCCACGGCGGAACGGTCGCCACCTCATCGGTCGACGGAGCGGGCAGCGTCACCACGATTATGCGCGGCATCACCGGGATTCTCGGCCTCGCCGTCTGTGGTGACGTCACCTATGCGACCACCGACCGAGGCTCGCTCTGGGTGTCCACTGAGGCGGGCCAGCGAGTGCTGGCCAGCAAGCTGTTCGGGTCTGGATCGATCGCTTGCGATGGAGGCCAGGTCTACGTCTCGGTTCACGACGGGCGCCGGCTGGTCGCCATTCCGGCCGCCGGCGGTAAGCCACGCACCCTCGGTGGTGTGACCCTCAGCAAGCCGATGAGGTCGAAGCGAGTGCGACCCGGGCTGAAGCACTGAGCCGTGGTACTCTTCGAGCTGGACTAGAGCGCCGCGGCTGAGCGTCAGTCCGTCTTGAAGGAGGCTCGGAATGTTGAAGCGGATCCTGCCCCTCTGTGCCGTTCTGGTCTTGGGGATCTGGTCGGGAGCGTGCTCAGAAGACTCGGAAACCGGTGGCGGCACTGGGGGCGCAGGGGCGGCGCTGCCTTCGGCTCAGCTCACCGTGGTTGGTCCGACCTTCGCCCTGACGCCTTTGGCCGTCGAGGCCGTGGCCCTGGCGCCGGACTGGCTCGTCGCTGATCTGAGGGCCAATCTGGTCGGTCTCCAGGGTTCTCTACAGGACGAGCTAGCCACCTTGATGATCGAGCTCGACGATCCGAGGGGCCTTGACGAGGTGGCCTTCAGCATTGCTCACCTGTCGCCGGAACATCTGGCCCACGAGGACTTTCAGGCCCAGCTAATCGTGGACAACGTCAATGCCCTCTTCACGATTGATGAGGCCATCGCCTACGCCGACATCGTCGACGTCGACTCAGGCCAAGGGGACGGCACGACCGAGGGCTACTACTCCACCATCACCTACCGCACCATGCCGGACGGAGAGAACGTCGAGCTGCGGACGATGGCCAAGGAGTTCTACTACTGGTACGTGATGTTTCCGGTGATCGAGGACGAGCGAGCGACCTATATCGTCCCGGACACCGGTCAACCAGGTGACCCGCCGACTGGGCGGTACTGGCGTGACTACCTGTTCTGGGACGCCGATGACGGTTATCAGCCTTTGGCGACCTATCTGGAAGGGCAAGATGTCCTGTGGAAGGGCAAGCCCTACGACAAGGATGACAACGGCGCGATTGGCAACATCATTCAATGGGTCCAGGACGTCATGGTCTTTGGCTCTGGTTCGGAGCGTCCGGTTCAGCCGGTGCGCATCTATGCCAAACACCTCGGCCGCTGTGGCGAGCATTCGGACATTACCTCGGCCGCAGCCCGCGCCGCCCTCATTCCGAGCATCAATCTCGCTGCTTGGGCCAACGACCACGTGTGGAACGAGTTTTGGGACGATCGATGGGTGCAGTGGGAGCCGGTCAATACCTATGTCGAGCACTATTACTATTACGCCGACGCCGACAAGAACTACCACCGCAGCGGTCTCGGCCTGGATAACGATTGCGATGGCGTGGTCGACGAGGGGTGCGATCTGGCTGATCCGACGGCCGACTCTGACGACGATGGCGTAACTCGTGGCGATGGTGACTGTAACGACAAGAACGAGGACATCTATCCTGGCGCTCCTGAGACACCAGACGGCCGGGACAACGATTGCGACGGCGTCGCTGATAACGGTGCAGAGACTGCGGATGCGGATCAGGACGGGACCACGCTGGCTGCCGGCGACTGCAACGACTGGGATGACACCAGCTACCCTGGTGCACCCGAGATCCCCACCGACGGCATCGACAACGATTGCGATGGCACGGCTGACGATGGGACCGACTCGTCAGATACTGACGGCGATGGCCAGACCATCGCGGACGGCGACTGCAACGACGGGGACAGCGCCATCCTGACCGGAGCCACTGAAATTGCAGACGGTAAGGACAACAACTGCAATGGCGTCGCCGACGAAGGAGTGGATACGGTGGACGGTGACGGCGACGGCCACACCATTGCCGCTGGTGACTGCAACGATCGCGCCGCTAGCGTCCATCCTGGGGCTGATGAGGTCACGCCTTCAACCAATCGTAACTTCGCCGTGTCCGCTTGGCGCGGGGATGGCAAAGTCTGGACGGTCAGCGATCGCTACGCCGGTACCTTCACGCTCGACGTGCAGGTCACCGATCCCGAGGGCGCTCCAGTCGATGGCGCGACCATCATGATTGCCGGCTGGTCCACCACCTATCCCGACAACCCGGGCATCAAGATTGTCACCTGGAGCGTGACCGATCTCGAGGGCCGGGCAAGCTTCCAGCTCGGTGAGGCCAACGTCTACTATGGCCGCGTCGAGTCGGCGGCAGGCAATTTCCCGCTGGAGGACAACACGGTCACCGAGTTGCTCAACGATCCGGTCAAGGGGGAGGTCCGCACTTGGGACCCCCAGATCGATGCCCTCATCGGCTCTCGCCAAGCGGAGGTCGTCAGCGATTTGCCGCCGAGCCCTTGGGCCCTGGAGATGGAGTACCACTTCGAAAACGGCTTCTATGCCGGCAAGAATTACTTCACCGACCAGTCCCACCGCGAGCCGGCTGCCGGCACCGTCGATCTCTACGTGGTGGACGAGGTGAACCTGGCTGCCCTGGTGAGCGGGGCGCCGTTCAGCTCGCTGGCGGCTGTCGAGGCGACTGACGCGGGCATTCTATCGGTCCCGCTGCCCACCGGCGGTAGTTCTTGGTACGTGGTGGCTGCTGCGCCGACCAATCTGTCTGGCATCGTCGACGGCACACTAGCGGTGAGCGCTCTCTACGGCGGAGATCTCGTCGCGGTGGAGACGCTCGCTCTTCCACTCATTCACGGCGACCTGGTGGCGGTGCGGTTCGAGCCTGGGCTCTAGGCTGGCTAAGGGACAGGCAAGCCTGGCGCCAGGCGGGACAGCGCAAGTGCTATCCTGGGGCATCGTGTCGCAGCCCCGTCATCGATTGGTCTTGCCGCTGGTCGCGCTCCTGGCGCTGGGCTGTGGCAGCGACGACGACCAGTCGGTGCCGCTCGACATCCCTGACGGTTGCAATCCCCTTGCCTCGGAGCACGACTGTCTGTTGCCCTACCCATCCGATTTTTTTCTGGTGGACGACGGCTCGATGCCGACAGGCCGGCGGGTGGTCCTGCCGCCCGCGACGCTCATCTCGACTAAGGACGGCGACCCGGTGGATCTCCTCGCCCTCCACCCGTCCGACGGTTTCTCACCGGGAAACCAGATCCTCGCGCTCTTCCCCCAGGGGGTCGACGACAGCGATCTGGTCGGTGCCGCCGACGACTTGACCGCCTCGCTGGGCCCTGACAGCCCCACCGTGCTGCTCGACGCCGAGAGCGGCGAGCTCATCCTGCACCTGGCCGAGATTGATCCCCGCGCCAAGACCGACGGCCGTCGGGCGCTGTTGATCCGTCCGCAGGTGCGGCTGCTCGACCACCACCGCTACGTCGTCGCCATCCGCGGGCTTCGCGGGAAGGACGGCGCGCTGCTGTCGCCGCCTGAGGCTTTCCGGCGCATTCGCGATGGGGATGACACCTCTCACCCGGCCGTCGCGCCGCTGGCCGGGCGCTACGACGCCGATGTCTTCGCGCCCCTCGCAGAGGCCGGCGTGGCCCGGGGGGAGCTGCAGCTGGCCTGGGATTTTACGACCCGTTCGTTGGAGAACATCACCGGCGACATGCTGTCGGTGCGGGCGCAGACCATCGCCTACTTCGCTAGCCACACGCCGGCGGTGACCATCCTCAGCGTCGAGGAGCAACCGGAAGAGCACACCCATCGGCGAATCGAGGCGACCGTCACCGTGCCGCTATTTCTGAGCGATACCGATCTCGGCGCCATGTTGCATCGTGACGACGGGGGCCAAGTGACCCAAAACGGTACCGTCGAGGTGCCCTTCACGGTGCTCATCCCCGAGAGCATCGCAGCGCTGCCGCCGGACGGTCCGCCTGCCAGGCTGATGCAGTTCGGACACGGCTTCTTCGGTGGACGGGACGAGATCAACGGCATCATCGACCAGCTTGCCGACGAGCGGGGCTTCGTGGTGGTGGCGGCCGACTGGTGGGGCATGACTCACGAGGACTCGATCGCCATTACCGACGATCTGATGGGCGATACCGGTCAGGCGATGCGCTTCACCGACCGGTTGCATCAGGGGATGGCGAACTACATCGCCGTGAGCTATGCCGCCGCTGGTCCGCTCGCGTCGCTTCCTGAGCTCCAGCTCGGCCCGACGCCACTCTATGATGCATCCCAGATCTACTTCTACGGTATCAGTCAGGGTGGCATTCTAGGTGGGACCTACCTGGCGCTGTCGCCGCTGATCGAGCGCGGCGTGCTCGGTGTGGGTGGAGCGAATCTGTCGTTCATCATGTTCAGGGCGGGCCCCTTCATCGGCTTCTTGGCGTTCATCGCCATCCAGGTCCCCAACGAGCTCGACCAGCAGAAGCTGGTGATGCTCATTCAGGCGAGCTTCGACCGCGTCGATCCACTGAGCTATGCCCCTCAGGTGATCACCGAGCCCCTGGGGGACGGACCGGCGGAGCGCCGACTGCTCATGCAGATCGGTATCGGCGACGCCGGGGTGCCGAACCTCGCTTCCCATTTGCACGCCCGCGCCCTCGGTGTGTCTCATCTGCAGCCCGCGCCGCGGGTCATCACCGGGCTTGCCGAGGCGGACGCGCCGCTCGCTGGATCGGCGATCGTCGAGTTCGACTTCGGCATCGATCCGCTGCCAGGCATCGAGGCCATCCCGCCGACCAGTGACACCGAAGCCCACAATGGCGTCCGGCAGCTCGAGGTCGCCAAGGAGCAGCTCGATCTGTTCTTGAGGCCAGGCGGCACCATCGATCACACCTGCGATGGGGTCTGCGACCCCGATTAGAACAGTGGCCGTGGCGGTGGTCGGGCACCTGGAAAGCCCCAGGGTGAGGACGCCTGGCGGACCGGTTGTCAGACACAGAGCGAATCAGGTGGCACTCATGGCGCCCAGGTGCGCAACCGTATATAGCTGATGAAAGTGCTGTCCGTCGTCTTGCCCATACGCTGCAGCGCGGATAAGGACTACCTGGTCCAGCGTCTCGATTCGAGTCTGGCTAGCTTCGGCCGGTACGACGATGTGGAGTGCGTGGTCGTGGACAGCGCCAGCCCGGCGCCCTACGCCGCTGCAATCCGACGGGCGTGCCAGCGCGACCGCTGTGTGTGGGTCGCCGACCCCGAGCCACAGCAGCCCTTCGCGCCAGGATCGGTGCGTAACGCCGGCGCTGACCGCGCATCTGGCGAACACATCCTGTTCTTCGATGTGGATCTGTGGTGCGACGACGACTTCGTTGGCCACGTGATGCGGTGGGCCGAGGAGGCACAGGCGCCAGAAGCGTTTCTCCCGATTCCGTGTCTGTTCTTGACCGAGGCCGGCACGCAGCGCCGCCGTCCGCTCGACGACTATTTGCGCTCGGCACTCGCCGGCGAGAACGATTGGGTTCAGCACGTGGGCCACTCGGCGGTCGTGGTCCATCGCAAGCACTTCTTAAAGCTCGGTGGCTATCGTGCCGAGTACCGAGGGCATGGCTGCGAGGACTTCGACCTTCTCCATCGGCTCGTGTCGTTCCATCCCATGGGGAAGCGGGCGGCGGACTACTACACGGATCACAAGACGCGCTTTCCTGGCGACTACCGCGGGTTCCGCGCGTATTTCGCATATTACTCGCTCCCGCACTTGTTCGACGGGCCCTATACCGCGCACCAGTGGCACCCACGACCGCTCACCCGGCCGTACTACCGCAGACGGCTCGAAAACGAGCAACTGCTGCAGCAGGCCATGCGGGCCCACGACGCAGACGACGGTGTCTGGTCAGCGGAGCGGCCCCCGGAGCTACCGCCGATCGCCGAGGTCATCGCCGACCTGCAATCGAAACACGGGTTTCCGGTCGACGCCTATCCCGGACTGTTCCGCTGGCGCGACGGCGTGGAGCTCCCACCCCACACGGTGCGCTCCAAGCTGCGCAAGCTGTACCTGCAACCAGCCGCGTTCTTCCGTGACTCGCGCAATCCGCTGGTGCGCGGCCTGCGCCACTTGTTTGGCGCTGAAGACCGATCGTGAAGAGCAACGGCCCGGTGGTGGGGCTACCCCTTCGCGTCTTTCGAGATCCCTCGGAACTTCGCTAGTTGGTCCTGAGCCTTGTCGCCGCCGAGCTCAGCGGCCTTCTCGTACCAAACGAGAGCCTCCTCCTCGCCATCCTCTCCAGCGATCAAGCCTCCTAGCTCCATCGCCGCCCGCCAGTCACCGCGCGAGACGCCCAGCTCGTACCAGGCACGCGCTGCGACCATATCCTCTGTGATGCCGCGACCCA
>JAUVCD010000683.1 GCA_030590865.1 Myxococcales bacterium
TAGCGCGCCTGATAGGCGACCATGGTGTCCCCACCGAGGATGCTCTGCTCGACTACGGTGGCCTCCATCAGCTGGGGACCGAGCACCAACGGCATCTGCATCCACCCTGGATAGACGATGAAGTGGCTGGGGAGCCGGTCGGGGCCGAGGTGCTCGTAGTGCTCGAATCGGGAGCCCGCCCCTTCGACCCAGTAGCGCGCTTCTCCCGGGGTCGTCAGTCCCACCACGTCAAAGGTGCGCTTCTGGGACAGGTAGGCGACAGCGCCGGTATCGTTGACCCCAATCACGGCGCCTGGCGGCAGCTCGCTGCGAGCCCACTGCCCAAGCGCCACCTGTTGCAAGGCGATGGCACGGGCCGACTGGGACAGATCGGCGATCGCCACCGGAAGCTGAGCCGCTAGGAGGGCCACCGGCACCCATAAAAGAGCCGGCCGGAGGACCTGGAGCCCGCGGCGCAGCCGCCCCGCCAGGCCACCGATCTCCGAGGCCAAGCAGCCAACGACCACGAACCACGCCGGCGCAAAGGGCCAGATGTAGCGCACCCGATTCCACAACATGGTGGAGTAGGTGCAAGGGACCAAGGTGGCCGCGAGCACCAGCACCACGAACAGGGCGCGCCAGCCACGACGTCGCCGCCAGGCCGCGATGACCAGCGCCGGCAACCCCGCGGCCAGTAAGTAGGCGAAGCCGTCAGGCACGAAGAGCCAGGTCCAACGGCCACCGTTGAGCAGATCGGTGAGCAGCAGCTTCGCGTTGTCGAGCACCAGCCCGGTGAGCGCGGCGCCGTCCAAATAGGGGTCGAGGGGAGCCCATTTGACCATCGCAGTGGCCGAGGTGGGCTGTCCCGACAAGGCCAAGTGCATCAGCGGGAGCAGTAGTGGCCCGGCCAGCGGTACGACCACCAGCGCGACCCGTCGTCCCAGTGAGCTTGGCGGGTCCCGCCACCAGGCGCGCAGCCCAGCGATGGCGACCATCAAGGACACCAGAGCCCCCTCCGGCCGAATCAGGGGCGCCACCATCGCCAGGGCCAGCAGGCCCGCCCAGCTGGGGCGCCGGCGCCCAGCCCGAGGCTCGCAGCGCTCGCTGGCCAGGCGGGCACCGCGGACCAACACCCAGGCCAGAGCGATGGTCTCCATGCCGCTGAAACCGAACCAGGCGAAGGCCCCGAAGGACAGGCACATGGCCCCGACGGCGATGCCTCCGACCCTCTCGGCGAGCCCTTCGGCAAGCCGCGCCGCCTCCAGAGCCACCGCAGCATGGAGCAAGACGCCCAGCCCCCACACCACCCAGATGATGTTGAGCTCGCCGATGCCGAGTAGGAAGAAAGGAGCGATCACCAGGGGCCACAGCATGCTGGTGGCCCCTGAGCTGTAGCCGTCGCCAGGCGCGTAGCTGAACCAGTGGCCCTCGGACAGGCGCCGGGCGTATTGCAGATGGATGAACGAGTCGTCGAGCGGCAAAGCCGGCTCGCCCGCGCGGCGTAAAATGGCCACCACGCAGAACACCGCCAGGACCAGAGAGACGCCGAGCGGCAGCCGATAAGGGCGCGCCCGTTCGAGAACCTGCGCAGTGATGCGGGTGATGGCCCCGACAAGTGGAGCTTTGGCTTTCGGCTTCTGGGTCACGAGCGCTCGAGAGCCGCCAGCCTGCCCGAGATCAGGCGACCCGGGAAGCTTCGCCGGCGGCGCCCCCATCATGGCCTGCGCTACTGGTTGGGGCAGTAGAGATAGTCAACCTCTTGCGACTCGTCCCGATCGTGTCGGGCGTAGTGATATTTGGCGAGCAGCGGGTCACTCTTGGCGACTTTGTCCCAGGTCCACGGCGGCGCCATACAGTCGGGGCACCAGTGGCCGGCTCGGACGGCAGTAGACGACGCCTGCCACTGATGGCCCAAACCGCAGCGCCAGCGCAACGGTTCGTGACCGGTCGGGTCCTCGCTGGACAAGCACTGGCCGCCCCGGGCTTCCGCCAGGCCCTGGGGGTCGGCGGTCTGGTGCTCCGGTCCGGGCTCGTCCTCGGCAGCCCCTAGCGTCGCCTCGTAATCGTCCCAGCCGCCGATCTCACGCCATGCTTGCTCGGTGCCGAAGAAGGCCTTGACCAGCTCTTCTCGCCTCCCTCTGATCCACTTGACCGGATCGGCCATGGCCCGGAGCACCAGCTTGACGATCGGGCTCGGTGCTATCTTGCACCCCAGCTGCAGGTAGCCTGGAAAGGCGTCGTTGACCTGCTGGTGGTAGTCATCCAGCGAAGCGCGCCAGTGGCCTAGGTAGTCGTTGAGCACGTCGCCGTCGGCGTACCAGCCGCAGTGGAAGTTGCGCAGGGCGAACCAGTTGCGGGCCATCGATTTCCGGTAGTCTCCCAACCCCAGATCGCGCCAGGTGCGTTCGAGTAGTCCCGAATAGACCATCCGGCACGACGGTCCGCCGGACATGTTGTACACCCGGCGGTAGAAGTCCGCGGGGCAGTCGAGACACTGGACGAGCCCGTAGCCAGCGTCGGCCGCGGTAATCATCTCGATGTGGGTGTCCAGCGGCTGGTGGAACATGATGGGGTCCATCAGCGACAGGATGTTGGGGATGGCGATCCAGGTTTGTCGCAACGAAGCCCAGTGGCGGAGGCCCGACTCGATGACCGCCCGCTCGGCGCCGATCTTGGTGGTGGCGTAGAAGTCTCCCACGCTGGGACGCAGGGGATCACCCACCCGAATCAGGTGGTGGGGAGGCAGCCGTCCCCCGTAGACCGCCACCGAGCAGACGTTGACGAAGCGGATGTGCTCGACTCCGTCGGGCTGCTGCTTGATGGCGGAGACGATGTTCTGAGTGCCCACGGTGTTGCTGGCGTGGGCGCGCTGCGGATCGTGGTCCGCGGCCGGCGCGATGAAGGCGGCCGGGTGCAGCACATGGTCACAGCCTTCGACGGCCTGCGCCACCGCGGCCGAATCGCTCAGATCTCCCCAGACCAGCCGCACACCCTCACCTTGCTCGTAGCGAGCGAAGTGACGCCGCTCTCTGCGGGAGCCCTGCAACAGCAGCACGATGTCGTAACGCTCACGGCGGCGGAGCAACTCTTGGAAAGCGGCGCCTCCCATGGATCCCGACGCCCCAGTCAGCAGAACCGTTTGTTTTGACATGCATGCCAAGCTGTATCAGAGGAGGGGCCCACCATCACTGGCTAACCACTGCGCCGTGCCCACTCTCTCCCTCTTCAACGGCATCCTCGTCGGCTGGATCCTGGTAGCCGTCCTGAGCTACGTCGCGTTGCGGCGCCGCAGTGCTGCCTACGGCCGCTACGCGGGCCAGAGCAAGGGACCGCAGCTCTCCGCCCGGCTCGGCTGGGTCGTCATGGAGTCGGTGTCGGCCTTGACCTTCGCCGGCTTCTTCCTGACCTCCGACCGCATGGACCAGCTGCCCGCGCTGCTGTTCTTCTGCATGTGGGAGGCCCACTACGTCCACCGGAGCTGGATCTACCCCTTCCGCGCCAATATGGCCGGACGCAAGATGCCCTTGTCCATCGTCGCCATGGGCACGGTCTTCAACATCGCAAACGGGTCGCTCAACGGCTATTGGCTGTTTCACTTTGGGCCAGAGCGCACGACCGCCTGGCTGGTCGACCCGCGATTCCTGCTCGGCGCGGCGTTGTTCGTCGGCGGCATGGGCCTCAACATCAGCTCGGACAATCGCCTGCTGGCGCTGCGCCGCAACAGCACCGAGCGTTACGGCATCCCGCCGGACCGAGGCTTTTTCCGCTGGGTCTCCTGTCCCAACTACCTCGGCGAGATCATCGAATGGTGCGCCTGGGCCCTGGCCACCTGGTCGCTCGCAGGTCTGTCCTTCGCGGCCTGGTCGGTGGGCAACCTGGCGCCTCGGGCGCTGGCCCACCACCGCTGGTACCAGGAGACCTTCCCGAACTACCCCAAGAAGCGAAAAGCGCTGCTCCCCTTCGTGCTGTGAGGGAGCGGGTCGCAATCGCGGCCAGCCCTGTCCTAGTCCGGTGACTCGGAACGGTCGGCAAACCCAACCGGCACGCTAAAAGCCAGCAGACGACGGCCTGGCGCAGGTCGCCGAGGCAGGATAGAACGAGAGACTCAGGAGGCGCGCATGCTTACGATACGAGGTCTTGCTTGGTTGACAGTCTCCGCCACCCTGGCGGCCGTGGGATTCGTGGCAGGAGGAGGCTGCGCCGGCGGCACTGCCGACACCTTTGGGGACGACGATGACGACGGCGCCACCGGCGGCACCGGAGGCGTCACCGCTTCTGGCGGCGGCGGCGTGGGCGGCACCACCACCACCAACACCTCGATGTGCGAGATAGATTGCTCGACCATCCAGACCCCAGACTGCCAGGTGTCGGTCTGCAACGAAGGCCAGCACCGGGGCACGGTCGGGGTATGCGTCGTGGTGCCCGACACCGATGGGGTGACTTGCGAGGACGGCCAGTTCTGCACCGTCAACGACAGCTGCCTGTCTGGCGTGTGCGACAGCGGCACCGAGAACGACTGCGGCATGACGCCAGGTCAGTGCATGGAGCTTTCCTGCAACGAGACCAGCCAGACCTGCAGCGAAACAGCGGCCCCCCCCGGGGCAGCCTGCCAAGATCCCAACGACCTGTGCATGAAGGGCGGCACCTGCAACAACGGCTTGTGCACGGGCGGGACGCCGGAGGACTGCTTCTTCACGCCCGTACCCGACGACTGCCATGTCGCCGAATGCAACCCCCAGAACGGCCAGTGTGAGCCCGTCGCAGGCAACGAGGGACAGGCCTGCGTCGATCTCAATGATCTCTGCACCCCTGGCAAGACCTGCGCCTCCGGCGTGTGCCAAGGGGGCACCGCCCTGGACTGCACCTACCTGACCCAGGGCTGCAGCCTGGGGGTCTGTGATCCCAACAACGGGCAATGCACGACCCAGAACCTCAACAACGGCGACCCC
>JAUVCD010000617.1 GCA_030590865.1 Myxococcales bacterium
GCCCTCGAGGGTATACCAGAACACCTGACCGAGAGCCGTGGCATCGGGCCCCAGAACCGGATTTGCGTCTGCGGGAAGAATGCCCCCGGGCAAACTTCCCAACTTCTCGATGATCCTCGATCGGGAGTCGTAAAAATCAGCCTGCTCGGTGAAAATCACATAGATCGAAGAGAAGCCGAAGTAGGAGAAACTGCGGACTGTTTTTACGTTGGGCAAACCCAACAGCGCCACGGTCAACGGGTAAGTGACCTGGTCATCCACATCCTGGGGCGAACGGCCCGGCCATTCCGTGAAAACAATTTGCTGATTCTCTCCCAGGTCGGGAATGGCATCGACGGGCACCGGATCCCGCGGCAGGCTGCCGAGCTCCCAGCGGAAAGGCGCCATCATCAACCCGCCCAGCACCAGTAGGGCGACGCCCAAGGCCACCACCAGCTTGTTGCTGATGAAGAAGCCGAGCAGCCGTTCGGCAAGTCCCACCGCTGGGCCGGACTCGGAGCTCGGCGTGGCAGGCTCGGCCTCGCCCCGTCCGGTGGGGCTTGTCGCTTCGGTGTCGTGGTCAGAGCTCATGGCAGGTGCCGCTCAGTGCTGGTGCCCGGCAGGCGCCGGGGGCGGCTTGGACGGGCTGAGCTCGGCCGCATGGGGACCTAGGCGCTGACCGGTCGTCAGGGTGTGGCGGCGCTCGCCGCAACGGTGCATCTCGGCGCCGAAGTAGGGGTTCTCGATCTCGTCGGCCAGCTGCAGCCACAGCGCCCCTTGGTTGTCGAATGCCATGGGACAGAAGGCCAACCTCAACGGCGCCTCACCGGGGTTGCCGAAGCGCTGCAGGGCTTCGATCATCCGCAGGCTCACCGCCTCGAAGTTGAGCCGCGCCGCCGCCAGATCGGCTGCCTGCGACGCCTGCCGCGCTCGGGCTGCAATGGACCGGGCCAGGCCCTTCCACACGTCGCTGGCCTTGGCGGGCGCCTTCGGCGTGAAGGCCGCGGTTCGTTCGGCTAGCTCGGCAAAGGCCTCCTCGGCGCCTTCGAGATCGTCGGCCGCGAGACAGGAGTGGACCTTCAAATAGGCCGCCAGCACAGGCGCAAAGCCTGCCTGGAACTTGTCGTCGATCGCGACCGGACTGCGGGCCTCACGGGCCTGGTCGTCGGCCAGGGTCATCATGCTCTGGCCGCCACGGATCTGCAGGTCGGCGTCGAGCGCAAAGGCCCCACGCACCACCACCTGCTCGCCCTCCTTGAGGCCCGAGAGCACGGGATAGGTGTCCCCTGCCCTGGGTCCGAGACGAACCTCGCGAGCCTGGTAGGTGGGTTTTTCCTTGCCCGCCAGCGCGACGAAGATGACCGAGCGTTTGCCGGTGAACAGGGGAGCGGTGTGGGGGATCACGATCGGCGGTTCGACCGCTGCCTGGTCCGCCGCATGGATCACAGCGTCGGCGAACATGCCGGGGCTCAGCCGGCCATCGGCGTTGGGGACCTCCACGCGTATTTGCGCGGTCCGGGTTCGCCCATCCACCACGGGATCGACGAAGGCCACCGTGCCGGTGAAGGTCTCGCCTGGGAACGACGAGATCTCGAGAGTGACCTTCTGTCCCTTGGTCACTCGGGACAGATGACTTTCATAAGCGTCGAGCTGAGCCCAGAGGGTCGTCAGATCCGCAGTCTTGAACAGCGGCGTGCCGGCCTTCACGTAGGCGCCCTCGTGGACCAGTTGCTCGATCACCGTGCCCGCGTAGGAGCTGCTGATGCCCACGTTGCGGGGGATCGAGCGGGCTTTGCCGCCTTTGCGTCCTTTGCCGATCTTGTTCGGCGACATGCCGAGCAGTCGCAGCCGATTGCGGGACGACTCGAGCGCCGCCTTGGCCGCTTCTCTGGCAATCGGCAGCGCCTTTTTCAGCTTGCCGAGCTGGCGCTCGGCCTGAATCAGGTCGGCGGTGGCCGCGTAGACCTCAGGACTGTAGATCGAAGCGATGGTCTGACCACGCTTGATGCGTTCGCCAATGGTGCTCACCAGCAGCCGATCAATACGGCCATCGACCCAGGGGGTGATGGTGTGCACCGTGGTCTCATCGACCTCGAGGCGACCGAGCAACCGCAGCTCGACGCTGGTGTCCGCTCGACGCGCTGGCGCCGTCTCGATGCGCGCCAGCACCTTGGCGTGCTCGCTCAATACCACCTCGGTGGGCGAGCTCGCACCGGCACCTTCCGTGACGTCGAGGGGGATCAGGTCCATGCCGCAAATTGGACAGGGGCCTGGGTCAGGCAGCTTGATCTGAGGATGCATCGAACAAGTCCAGATGGTCTGCTCACCCTCGGAGCTAGCGCCGTGGTCGTGACCGTCAGCGCCAGCAGGGCCGCCACTAGCAGTCCCCCCGATGGCGGTCCCTCCTACGGCCAATCCGATGGCCAGTGCCAGCGGCACCGCCAGCGCCAACTGATGGCATCTCACCCAGGCGGTCACTCGATGTCGTCGGGTAAGCGCCCTGTCTTCCACCGGGGGCTCGATGGAGACGGTTTCCGTCTCGGCAACCTCTTCGGTCTGCGGCTCGTGTTGTCGCTGCTCACCCATCACTTCACCTCCTGTGCCTTCACCTCACGGCCCACCACTTCTTCCAGCCGTGCCCAGGCGAGCGCGTGGTCCACCCGTCCGTCGAACAAACCCAGCTGGAGCTCGAGCAGGTCGCGCTGGGCGAGCAGCACCTCGGCCAGCGAGACATCACCGGTCTGGTAGCTGCCGAGCACCGACCCGTAGACCGTCTCGGCTTGAGGAACCAAGGTGCCCCGGTAGAGCCGTACTCGGCGGGTGGCGTCGCGCACCCTGGCCAGCGTCTTTTCGAGCTCAGCCTCAGCCTCCACGAGCGCAGCAGCCTGCCTGGCTCGAAAGGCCGCTCCTTCGGCGAGGGCCTGGTCGCTCTTGGCGCCGTAAGCGCCCCACCACAACGGAATGCGCAGACCGAGCTTGACGATCACGGCGTCCTTGCCGCTGTCGGGCACGTCCGGCATGTCGGTCTTGCCGGTCTCGATGTAGTCGACCCCCAGCATGAAGCCTGGGTAACCCTCAGCATCGGCGCTGCGGCTGCGCTCCCGTCGCGACGCCGCCAAGAGACCGAGTGACTCGATGGCCGGATGGTCTTGGATCGCCGCCCGAAGAGCTGCCGGCGGCTCGACCACCCGCAACAAAGGCGGCGGCTGGGCCGCGGTAGTGACGGCAGTGCCTATCGGCGCTCCCATCGCAGCGGTGAGCTCGGCAGCCGCTATCTGCTCTCGCTCATCGAGGCCCGCCAAGGTGTCGGTCAGCCGCGAGACCGACAGCTGGATCTGCCCGAGATCGGCCAGCGACGACTTGCCGACTTCCAGTCGCACCCGCGCCGACTCAAACATGTAGTTGAGCACCTCGCGCTGATCGCGCTGCACCTGGCGCGTGTGCTCGACGAGCCACAGCTGCCAATAGGCGGCACTCACCCGCCGAGCCACGGTCAAAGCAGCAGCATCGAAACGACGTTGCGCACTGGCCGCCTCGTGGCTTGCCGCATCGGCGCCCGCGGTGAGCTGGGTGGGCCACGGGAGGTTCTGCGACAGACTGAACCGATGGCGCTGAGGGCCCACCCGGGTCTCCACCTGGCTGACGTAGAATCCATAGGTGAAGGTAGGCTCCGGCAGGCGGCGCTGTTGAGCGATACCGTGGGTCGCCGCCTGCCAGTCGTCGAACTGGGCGCGCAAGGCGGGGCTGTTACGCAAGGCATAAGCGACATAGGTCTCGAGCCGACCGTCGACCGCGACCGGTGGGCCGACCGCACGTCCGTCGGTCCGGGCCGGGGCCAGCGCTTGCTCATGATCGGCCAGATCAGCATCCAGCCGCCGCTCCAAAGTGGTTGCGCAGCCCGTGGCCAGGAGCGCGACCGCTGTCAGCAAAGTGAGCTTCGACCTGTGCATGCCAAGGCGAAACGCAAGCCACGTGCCATCGCGAAACTCCTAACGAATACAGGGGACCGAGCACCAAACAGGCCTGCCTCATCGATCGGTGAGACAGTTGTTCACAATAGTCACTGGCCATTTCACAATAGTCTCGAGTGGGCGACGGTCTGCGATCCGGCCAGCCGCTGCCAAGCCAGTGATACTCCTCGGTCACCAGCGCGCAGGACCAACGCCCCCGGTGCAGGCACGGATGTTGCTGCGCCAGCAAGGCATGAAGCTCGTTACGACGACAATCCTAGGCGCGGCGCTAGCCGCATTGGTCTTCACAGGTTGTGACAAGTCTGACTCGCGCCCGGCGGAAGGCTCGCAGGGCAAGCCGGCAGCTGGCGAGTCGCCTGGCGCACGCACTGTGGCGGTTGCCGTGGACGGCAACGGTTTCACACCCAGCAAGATCAACGTGAAGAAGAACCAAGACGTCACGCTCCGATTCACGCGAACCACCGATTCGACCTGCGCCAAGGAGGTCGTGTTTCCAGCGCTGAAGATCGAGAAGCCCCTGCCGCTGAACAAGGCGGTCGACATCAAGGTGCCCTCCGAGACGGCCCGAACCCTAGCGTTCCAATGCGGCATGGGCATGTACAAGAGCACCGTGGTGATCAACTGACGGCGCTTGCTGCGAGCAGTGCTTCGCGTCACCCTCAGCCGGGGCCGGGCAGCGACCGGGCTGGCGAGATGACCAAGCGACGCATTCTGTTCGTCGAGGACGACGCCTCGGGTCGGGAGATTGGAACCTACAATCTCCGCGAAGCCGGCTATGCGGTGGATGCCGCTGAAACGGGCGAGGCGGGACTGGAGCTTTTCTCGCCCCAGGACCACGATCTGGTCATCACCGATCTGCGCATGCCAGGGATTGGTGGCATGGAGGTGCTGCGCACCGTCAAGCAGCGAGCACCTGACGTGCCGGTGCTGGTGATCACCGCCTATGGAAATGTCGACACCGCCGTCGAGGCGATGAAGGCCGGAGCCCACGACTTCATCGGCAAGCCCTTCAATCGCGACCACCTGCTGCTGACGGTCGAGCGGGCGCTGGAGAGCCGCCAGCTGCGGGACGAGGTGCGCAGCCTGCGCAGCCGCGCCGCCGGCGTGGAGCGACCTCTCATCGTAGCTTCAGCGGCACTGCGCCGGGTGCTCGAGATTGGCGATCGGGTGGCTCCGACTGATGCGTCGGTGCTCATCACCGGCGAGACCGGCACCGGCAAAGAACTGGTCGCGCGACGGGTTCACGCGCGCAGTCGCCGCAGCGCTGGTCCCTTCGTGGCGGTCAACTGCGCGGCGATCCCTGCCGAGCTGATCGAATCCGAGCTGTTCGGTCATGAACGGGGCGCCTTCACCGGTGCTCACAAAGCCCGTCAAGGACGGTTCCGACAGGCCAACCAGGGCAGCATCTTTCTCGACGAGGTCGCAGAGCTACCGGCACCGCTGCAGAGCAAGCTGCTGCGGGTACTGCAAGAGAGTGTGGTGGACGTGGTGGGCTCGGACACGCCGGTCAGCGTCGATGTGAGGGTGATCGCCGCCACCAACCAGGACCTGTCCGAACGCATTGCAGCGGGTCAGTTTCGGGAGGACCTGCTCTATCGTCTGAACGTGGTCGAGATCCCCGTGCCACCATTGCGCGAGCGGACCGAAGAGATCGCACCGCTGGTGCAACACTTCATCGGGGCATTCGCGCCTGGCCGGGAGCTCACCGTGCCGCCGGCGTTACTCGACGAGCTGCAGGCGCAGCCTTGGCCAGGCAACGTGCGACAGCTACAGAATGCCTGCGAGCGACTGGTGATCTTGTGCCCTGCCGATGAGCTACGGGTCGAGG
>JAUVCD010000951.1 GCA_030590865.1 Myxococcales bacterium
ATCCCCGAGCCGCCGCTGCCGCCGGCACCACTGCCCCCACCACCGCCGCCACCGCTACTGCCCAGCGTCTCAGCCGTCTCGCCGCCGCAGGCAAACAGGACGAGCGCCAGCGCCGAGACAGTCCAGTGATGAGCCATCATCCTCCATGATAGAGCCTCGCCGGCTTCGTTGGAACGCCGACGCCGTCGTTTCATCCAAGCTAGGTTCTCCCGCGGTGAGCTGCTATTTCAAGCAGGTGCGTGCGCTGTCGATAGCTGGGTGCGTGGTGGTCTTGGTCGCCGGTTGCAGCCAAGTGCTGGGGCTCGACCAGGACTACGGGGTGAGCACCGAGAACGGTGGCGGCGCCGGAGCCGTCGGGGGAGCGGACGGCGGGCACGGCGGCACCACCACCGGGGGCAGCGCGGGCACCGGCGGCGTGGGTGCCGGCGGCTCTGTCGAGACCATCACCTACGAGGCCACGATAGCTGACTGCGTCGACCCAGCTTCGCCGAACCCGGACCAGTGCGCCAATCCGACGGAGGCCCTCTGGATCGACCAGTCCGACATGAGAGCTTACCTGCGCTTCGAGCCCGACGACACGATTGCAGGAGCGACCATCATCAGCGCCACGCTCCGTCTGACCGTCGGCACTTACTCCCAGGCCCAGGGTGACACCTCCGGGGAAATGTGGGAGGTCGAACCGTTCACGCGCCCCGATCTGTTCAACAGTGCTCCCCTGCCCGTCGGATCGGTGCTCGCCGGCGATCAGGGGCCAGCGGACCCAGAAAACCACGTCGCCTGGCCGCTGCCCGTCGCTCTGGTGGTGCCCAGCACGCCCGTCTACCTCGGCGTGATTCCCGTATCGTTCAACTCGGTGGGTTACCTGAACCTGAACGGCACCAATCCGCCTCAGTTGGTCGTGGAGTATCAATAACGGCCGAGGCGGCCGCGGCCCGGTCAGGACTTGCCGGTGCTGCGGAGCTTCAGCCCGTAACGCTTGAGCATGCTGCGGGCCACCACGCGCTTGTGCACCTCGTCAGGACCATCGTAGATGCGGGACGCGCGCTCGTGGGCGTACCAGTAGGCCAAGGGCGTGTCGTCGGTCATGCCGAGGGCGCCGTGGACCTGGATGGCCCGATCGAGAATGCGCTGGAGCACGCCAGCCACGTGGAACTTGATGAGTGAGACGTCCTCGCGATACTCGCCGTGCTGTTCGATCTTCCAGGCGGTCTGCAAGACCAAGAGCCGGGCGGCCTCCACCTCGGCGCGGGACTCGGCGATCCACTCTTGCACGGTCTGCCGGGTCCCGAGCGGCTTGCCAGGGGCCAGCTCCCGCTCGGCGGCATAGCGGCACATCATGTCGATCGCCCGCTGGCACACGCCGATCCAACGAGTCGCGTGATGGATGCGCCCCGGACCGAGGCGGGTCTGGGCGAGCATGAAGCCGCCCCCGGCAGGTCCCAAGAGGTTGTCGTTAGGCACCTTCACCCCATGCAACATCACTTCGCCGTGACTCGCCCAACCAGACCCTGAGTGCCCCATCACCGAGATATTTCGAACCAGCGCAAACCCTTCCGCATCGGTGGGCACCAGAAACATGCTCGCCCGAGCATAGGGGTGGTCGGCCTCGGGATCGGTGACCGCCATGACGACCGCGAATTGTGCGCCATCGGCCCCGGTGGCGAACCACTTGTGCCCCCTGATGACCCAGTCCTCACCATCTCGCTTGGCCGTGGTGCTCATCCAAACTGGATTGGAGCCGGCGTGCTCGGGCTCGGTCATCAGGAAGGTGCTCCGGCTCTCACCCGCCACCAGCGGCTTCAGCCACTGCTCTTTCTGCTCCGGCGATCCGAAGGCGTGGAGCAGCTCCATGTTGCCCACGTCGGGAGCTGCGAAATTGAACGCGTAGTGACCCAGCAGATTGCCTCCCAGCTCTTCGGATAGCTGGGCCTGTTCGAGCAAGGTCAGGCCCCCACCGCCCAGCTCCTCTGGCATGTGGGGCGCGAAGAGGCCCGTCTCCTTGGCGCGCTCGCGCACCACCACCAGACGCTCTTGCACCGCGGCCCAGCCCTGGGTGTGAACCACCGGCTCGAGCGGCGCGACCTGAGTGGCCAGGAATTTGCGGGCTAGCTCACGTAGCGCCACGACTCGCTCTGAAGGGGAGAAGTCCATCGGTTACCTCATGGTTGGTGCAGACCCGTGACCGCCGTCGTTCGGTTCAAGAGGAAGACGCCCTAGCCTTCGCCAGCCACTCTTCCCAAACCGCAAAGTCGCCGCCGAGCTGTCGAGCGAGCTCATCCCGCGCCGAATCGGGCAGTGGGACGAAGGTGCCTTTGGCCTCGGCGAGCACCTCGTGGGTGCCCGCCACGACCAATCGACCCTCCATCTCCATCAGCCGGCGATTGTTGCGCACCAGCTCGCCGCGCGCGACGAGCGCCTCGCCCAAAGGTGCGGGACGCTTGAAACGCACCGAGAGCTTGGCCGTCTGGACCCAGCGGTCGTGAAGGAAGGCCACGCGACCAATGGTCTCGTCCAGAATCGCCGTGACGATGCCCCCATGCAGAACGCCAGGCCAGCCCTGATGGTGCTCCCCGGGTGTCACCTCGGTCCACACTCGCGATCCATCATCGAAGAAAATGGCCCCCAACCCGTGGGGGTTCTCCGTGCCGCAGACGAAACAATGGGCCGAGCCCGGTTGGCGGCGAGCCCGTGGCAGATCACTCACCCTGTGGGGCATAGCATGGCGGCGGGCCGGGCCTGCACCCTCCGAGGCGCCACCGACGAGCTC
>JAUVCD010000556.1 GCA_030590865.1 Myxococcales bacterium
CGGGTCCAGCTCGGGCGCAATGCGGTGATTTCGGTGTTCTCGAGTTCGGTCTGGACGACGTGGCCTGGGCTTGATGCCTCTCGCCATTGCTGTTTCCGTTGTGCGCCTGATAGACAAGTGCACCCATGGACTACACCCAGATCGATTACGAGGCTCACGGCGACGTCCGCGTGATCCGCTTCAACCGCCCCGAGGTGATGAACTGCGTCGGGGCAACGACCCACCGAGAGTTGCTCGACGCGTGGGGACGGTTTCGTGATGGCGAAGCCAAAGTGGCAGTGCTCACTGGCGCCGGTGGGGACGCGTTCTGTGCCGGCGGGGACCTCAAGGCCCCCCCGGTGGTCAGCGACGACGACGAGGTCGCTGCTCATGGTCGCGGCGACCGTCCGGGCATCCTCGGGCCGACGCGGTGGACCGACATCTACAAGCCGATCATCGCGGCGGTGAACGGGGTGGCCTACGCTGGTGGGCTCGAGTGGGCCTGTTTCGCCGACATCCGCATTGCCGAAGAGCACGCCAGCTTCGGAGTCACTTGCCGCCGCTGGAACATCGGCCTCGCTGACGGCGGGACTCAGCGGCTACCTCGCATCGTGGGTATGGGCCGGGCGATGGAGCTGATCCTCACCGGCCGAGTAATCGACGCCGTTGAGGCGGAACGAATCGGTCTGGTCAATCGCATCGTGCCGCGCGGCCAGGGCCTCGCGGCCGCCATGGAGCTCGCCGAGACGCTGTGCTCGCTGCCCCAGCCAGCGATGCGCACGGACAAGGAGGCAGCGGTGCGCGGCTTTGGGCGGCCCCTTCACGAGGGCTTGTCCCTCGAGGCCCGGTGTTTCTTCCGCTCGATCGTCGCCCCCGAGACGGCAGAGGGGCTGCGCCGCTTCAACGAGCGCGACCACCCGGACCGCCAGCCGGGCGCACCCGCGCGCACGCCGGGGCTGATCCGGCACGAAGATGAGTAGCGATCCCACCCGAGCGATCCCACTCGGGTTGAGCGCAAGCGCACGTAAGGACTTGGGTTGGGTCAACCCGGGTGGGGTCGCCCAACTCCCCAGGACCTCGTGGTCGGCCGGGTCGCGGAATGAAGAGCGCCGTGCTACGCGGCAGGGGCGATGAAAGACTTGGGGCGTGCGCGGCTGGCTCAGCAAATTCATGCACACCGCTTACCACTCGGTCTCGCCTTTGGCGGCGCGCTCATCGCGGTGGTCGGCATCGCCATGTGGATACACGCGACGCTCAGCACGACGCTCGATGTCGCCATCGCCGATCTCGAACGGGGTGCGAACACTCCCTCGGACTTCATCCGAGTCGAGGCCCAAGCACTGGGTCGATCGAGATACTGCGCGAAGAGTCGCGGTGGAGGCACCTGCTACACGCCGTTGGTGTCAGCTCCCGCTGTCGCCGGTGTGTCTCTGATCCTCGAGCACGAGGCAATGCATGACGGCGCCGGTACCTTCACGGGGTACCTTTCGGGAAGCCCGCAGATCCATGTGCGCAAGGGTCTTGCGGCACGGGGGATCTCTTTGACCTCCCATGCCAGCGTGCTGCACGCCGGCGAGACCCCAGAAGAACGACGCCCGCTCGGCATCGTCATCGGAATTGCCGGCGCGTTGTTGTGTTTCGGAGGCAGCTTCTGGCTCAGGCGAAGCTGGGCACGATGACAAGGCAGCCCTTGACGGTGCTTTCGTGGATCGCACGATAGCCATTACGCGCCGTCGTGCGTTCAAACAGGTAGGCCCAAGCAGTGGCCTCTAAACAACGAACCTACCCCGCCATTAGGGTGAGCGGCACGGCAATGGCGGGGTGGGACCGTTGCGTGCATGCCATTGCTTGGGCCTACCTAGATGGGAGTTTCTTCGGCTATGCTGAGCTGCGCATAATCGGGGCTATGCGCAGCTCAGCATGGTCAGTGGAGCTTCAAGTGTTTTCCATTGACGACTCACACCGGCTGAGCGATCCATCTCGAATGGGGAACGAACACAGCAGCCGGACGAGGGCCGGGGGCCGTTTGCCCGTATCGCCCTCGAGCGCGCGCCAGCGCACCTGGCGACGAAGCCGCAAAGAGCCCGGAGCGGGAGACCCGCAGCGCGTTGTGAGCCGCCTTGGACGACCTGCCTGGGTGCTCGGTCTCGTCGGTCTGCTTGGTCTTGGCACGTCATTCGGCTCTGGTTGCATAGAAGAGTCGGGCGATGATGGTGACGATGGTGGCGGTGCTGGCGACTCCGAGCCCGACTCGGGCTCTTATTGCACCTATGACTTTGCCGCAGAGCCCATGGTGGACACCAGCTGGGCTGGGACCGTGCAGCGCTGCTCCGAGGGTTGGGTCGCTGGCAGTAGCAAGTGCTACACGGCAGGCGAGTGCGAGGCAGCAGGGATGATCTGCGCTCCTCGTACCGGAGCGTATCTCTACGATACGCGCTGTCTCTACCCCTGTCAGCCACAGGCCTGCCCGGGAACCGACGGCCTGAACGTTTGCAAGGTATGCGAGAACTACGCTCCTTATTGCGATTCGGATGGCGAGTGCAAGCCCCCGATGGTCCCTGTGGTGAACGGTTACGGCGAGCCGTGTTCCTATGAGACGCAACCAGATCCCTGCTCCGATGGGTTACAGTGTTGCGACAGTCGCTACGGATATCCCGCCTCCTGCTTTCAGCTGCTCGGCACCGATGGCCAGCCCAACCCGTATTCGGATCCCTACTGTAAGATGCACTGCGAGACCGACGGAGACTGCGATCTCCATCTAGGCGCAGAAAACGCCTACTGCTGTCTCGACGTTCTCGCCACTGAATACGCGTATGTCGGCACCCAGCGTGGCTCCAGGACCTGCAGTACCCGCGAATTCGATGATCGCTGCACTCGGGTCCCTTCATCGAGCAGCAGCGGAAGCAGCTCGAGCAGCAGCGGTGATCCCTGCAATGGTTGCGGTACCTATGGCTCCTATGGGAGTTGCTGCGGTGAGCCTTTCTGCGCCGGCGAGTGCATCGGCTCTCCTTGCTGCTAGTCGGTGAGGATAGCCGCTACAAGCGGCCTTTCCGTCCACGGTGCAAGAGTACCAGAATCGCTTGTGATGCGAGGATCGGCCAGCACCGGGCGCGCGGCGTTGCTATGACTCATCTCTGGCGCAACGGAGCTCAGGTAGACTCATATAGGAACATGAAAGCAACAGGCCTGCCCCGCCATTGCCGTGCCACCTGCCCTACATCTCATCGCAATGGCTATTGTCTACGACGTCTTCGTCCCAGGTGACATCAAGCGCTGCGTACCCGGCGCCACAGGAGCATGCAGCGCACCGGCCGGCAAGACCGAGCACTTCATCTATTTGACGGTCAGCGCGAAGTTCTGATCAGCGTTCGGGCGTGGCGCGCCCCACGTTGCGATGGGAGGCGCACTCGGGGGCCAGGGCGCGAAGACCGCTCACCGATTCGCACCCCTATCCAACCGCCGTGGACTGGGAAGTGATCATTTGCGGGTTTGCATCGTCGTCTAGCTTGAGTACCTTTCCGAGCCATGCGGAACAACGACACAGCGCATTGGGGACGGAGAACAAGCAATGGGCTCGCAACGGTTGTGGTTGCGGCGGCCCTGGTCGTGCCCGCCACGGGCTGCGGCGACACGCTGGGCGAGTGTGAGGTCGTCTGTACGTTCCTCTCCGACGGAAGCACATCGTGGCACGGCCCCTACTCGGACTACACCCAGGACGAGTGCGACGACCAGGCCGACCAGAGCGAGTCGCCGTCGGTCACCACCTGCGACGCCGAGTGGAGCTCCTACTGATCCTCTTGGGGCCCGTGGTGGATCGCGGGTGCACGTCACATGCATCCCGCCATCACCAACGAGCGGCTATTCAAATGGGGACTCCAGAGCCTTCTCGGGATGCAGCGACGGTTGAGTCGGGTTGCGCCGTACGCACGGTGGTGTGGGAGGACGGCGGGGCTAACAACCTCGCCTCCTACCCGATAACATGGAGCAGAGTATGAAAATCGTTCCGCTCGGGTGTGCTGCGTTTATGTTGCTTGGTTGCGACGATCCCATCGTGGGCGACTGGGAGGCGGAGGACAACGACTCCACTTTCGAGGACACGATCTATTTGAACGACAGCAATGAGGGTGGCCGGCACGTACAGATCGAGGATGGTGCGTTGAGTGCCAACTACGATCAGATCATCGAATGGACTGCGAGCGGCGACGGTGAGTACGAAGCGGAGATCAGGTGCAGCAACGCTGGAGGAAAGGTGGGGAGCGACTATTTTTCAGGGTGTGCTGACACCGTCGCCATCATCGGACCTCTGGGGTATCTCCCTCTGAATGAGGATCTCGATTTTGATGCCCACTGCACACTCTTTGATGACATCGACAAGCTGACCTGCAATGGCGGCGGCTCCCTCGTGAGCTACCTGCGCGCGGATTGAGACGATTCGTACCTGCCTCGCGCAAGCGTGAGAACGGACCGAGCCGCAAGCGGACCATTCAGTGGTTGACGGCGAAGTCTCTGCGATCTTGGATGCTGGAAATCTCTGCGAGCCTTCATCGAAAAGTGAACCAACACCTTGTCATGACGCACTCAATCCCAATCGGTCGGTCGCTACTGCTTATTGCCTTGGTGGCCTGCGCGGTCTTTGTGGTGGGCGAGCAGACAGCCGACGCCCAGGGCTGCATCCCCGGTGCCCAAGTGGCCTGTGCCTGTCCGAATGGGACCCAGGGGGTGCAAGCCTGCACGACGCAAGGGACCTTCGAGCCCTGTCGGTGCGCCGCCGTAGCCCCCCTTCCGGCCGGACCTCCTCCCCCCCAAGGCTATGGTCCACCACCAGGCCAGAGACCACCGCCCCGTTACCGAACGGAACGGACACCCATTCTGGGTCTGGTAATCGCCGGTGCCGTCACCTTCGGGGTGGTGTGGCTCGCCACCGTCGGGGTCACCGCCGGCGTGTCATCGGACGCCGACCGGGGAGAGGCCACCGGCTATGCGGCCATCCCGATGGTTGGCCCTTGGGTGATGCTCGGATCAGATCTGGATACGGACGACTACTCGGCTGCCCTGGTCACATCGGGCATCCTTCAAGCAGCAGGCGTCGCGATGTTCGTGCTTGGCGTCACCATCCGGACGAAGCGGAAGGTCCCGGTCTATGGCAAGGTGGCGCCAGGGGCTGAGCTGACCGTGGGCCCCACCAAGGTAGGCAACACCGGGGTCGGTATCGGAGCCCTCGGCACGTTCTAGCCAGCAAGAAGACGAGTCTCTGTGCCATGCCGGCTCTGACAGAAGCCTTCCGATCCTACGGGCTATGTAGTCCCGGACGGAGATGTGGATGACGAGCTTGCTCAAATCAACCTGGTGCAAACGGTTCTCAACTGCCATTTGCCTGATCGTGGCTGCGGTGGCCGTGCTGAACGGCTGTGCCGCCAAGGGCTTTCGCGACAGCGGCTACGGGGAGTTGCTGAAGGAGAAGGTGCTGAGGCCGCCCAAGGCCCTGGCGCGGCAGGTGCGCTGGGTCTGGTACCAGCGGCAGATGGGCAAGACCACCTACCACTACAGCGATGGCTTCCAGCAGCAGGTCTCGGCGGGTGTCGGCACGGTGCTTCCCGGCGCGACCGTATCGACAGCGGAGATGTTCTCCCGACGGGCGGCGGATCACAAGGCCGCCGCTGAGCGCAGCAAAGATCCCGGAACGCGAGCGCATCACCGAGCTTTGGCCGTCCAGAACCTCCAGGCTGCGGAACAAGCCATAGGTCGCGAGCAGCAGGCAGAGCAGACGACAGCGGCCGTTGAGCTGGTTGGGGCGGGCTTGAACGCGCTGGCGAGCACCCTGAAGGGCGTGAGCGCCGCGCTGGGCTCGGACCTGGTCGAAGGGGCCGTCCGCTGGGCTTTGACCGACGCTGGTTTCGTCGGTCCCGGGGCTCCTGCAGGCAGCGTCCTCTATGTGTATCTTCTTTCCGATACTGGGCACGGCGAGAGTTTCGACGGCTACCGCTACGACTTCCTGGCCAACCTGAGGCTGCAGCAAGGTCAGCAGGTCATTCGGAGCGCAAACCGCCAGACGAGCCTCCGGATCTACACTGGAAGCAGCATTCCGGACCGACCACCTGCAGGCTTCATCGAGGCACAGCCAGCCCACAGATTCACCGGGGTCGATCTGGGCGAGCTCGCCCTCCTGATGCGGTCAGCGGCCCATGAGCTGTATCACGCCATCGACGGTGACAGGACGCGCTGAGAGAGCTGCACCGCCCGCTTGCCCAAGGTCAGCGACGAAAAGTCACCCTCGGTGGCATGGCGTCCGTGGCGCCGTTCCTAGGTGGGCAGCGTCCCCTCGATAGCGTTGGTGAGCTGCACCAGCGGCTCGATCACGGCCTGGAGCGTGGCAACGGAACCAGGCACTCCCTCATTTCGCCGCGCGACTTGGCCGAAGTTGACGTAGGTCCCAGCTTTCACCGCCCGGGTCACGATGTCCCGTAGCTCTGGCTGTTGGCGCAACGCCTGGCGGAGCTCGGGCCACGCACCGCATAGCAGGACGGCCTGGTCGAAGCCGGGATCGTCGATGGGGC
>JAUVCD010000363.1 GCA_030590865.1 Myxococcales bacterium
GGTGGTTCGGCACCGGTCGAGCGCATCGTGGTGGTGACCACGTCCTTTCCCCGCACCGCCGACGACGCTGCTGGCCACTTCGTCGAGGCCAAGGCCCAGGCCCTGGCCTCACAAGGCCACGACGTCCATGTGATCTGCGCCGGTGGAACGTGGCGCCAGACACCTGAGCAGCGCGGCAATATCACCATCCATTGGGCCGGCGGGGGCGGCCTGTTCACTTGGCCCGGCGCCTCATCGCGGCTGCGCGAGGCACCCTGGCGGGCGGTTGATCTGCTGTCCTATGCCGCAGGCGTTCGCTGGCGGCTGAAGAAGCTGGGCCCGGTGCAGCGGGCCGAGGCGCACTGGCTCGTGCCCTCCGCTTGGCCCTTGCTGGCAGCCTGCAACGTGCCGCTGACGGTGGTGGCTCATGGCGCCGATGTGCGGCTGTTGTGCGGCCTGCCCCGGGCGCTGCGGAGCCACATCGTGGGCCACCTGCTCGACCGAGAGGCCAACTTTCGCTTTGTCGCCCAAGACCTGGAGCGCCAGCTCCTCGATCGACTCGACCCACACCAAGCCGCGGCCGTCGCACGGCGCAGCAAGGTGCAGCCCTGCCCTCTCACCATCCCGGCCGCGAGCGAGCCAAGCGCTGCCACCCGAGCCGCTACTCGTCGCGCCTTGGGCTGCCCGGCCAGCGCGCCACTGGCGGTCGTGGTCGGCAGACTGGTGGTCGACAAAGGGGTCGATCTGGCCATTCGCGGGACCGCGCAAATGCCGACGCCCCCTCACTTGGCGGTCATCGGTGGAGGCCCCTTACGAACGACATTGCAGCAACTGGCTCAGCGGCTCGGCGTGGCCGCCACCTTCGTCGGCCAACGTCCTCGGAGTGAATGCCTGGCCGCCATCGCAGCGGCAGACGTGCTGGTGCACTGTTCCGCCGTCGAAGCTGCGCCCTCGGTCATTCGCGAGGCCCGCGCCTACGGCATTGCTGTGGTGGCAACCCCCTCCGGTGACGTGGCCCGTTGGGCCGAACAAGACCCGCAAATCGTCACCGCTGCGCCCAATCCGCCGGCTATCGCGGCTGCACTCCAGGCGGTGCTCGAGCGGCGAAATCCCGCTCCTCGCTTGCAAAACGATCCGGCCCGCGGCACAAACCCCTCGTGTTGAACCAGAACCTGGACCTCAAAGCTCTAGTCACCGGCGCCAGCGGCTTCATCGGTGGTCGGCTCAGAGACGAGCTGCTCGACGCTGGCGCCGACGTGGTAGCCATTGTGCGAGCCAGCTCGCCCAAACCCAAGCGAGGGCGCTCGGTCGTCGCCGACTACGCCGACCTTGCCGGACTCACCCAGGTGATGGAGCAAGAGAAGCCGGATCTCGTGTTTCACGTCGCTGGGGCCACCAAAGGCGTGACCTACGAGGACTTTCGGCAGGCCAACGTGATGCCTACCGACCATCTCGTCCGGGCGCTGCAGGACGGCCACCCAGCGGTGTCGCGCTTCGTGCTCGTGTCCTCACTGACGAGCTACGGGCCGTCAGCTCCAGGACAGCCTCACACCGAGAGCGCGCCACGGGCGCCGATCGAGCACTACGGCGCGAGCAAGCTCGAAGCCGAGCAGTTGGTCGAGGCGGTCAGCGACGGGCTGCGCTGGACCATCATGCGTCCCTCTGGGGTCTATGGGCCAGGGGACGTCGACTACTTCAATCTGTTCCGGGAGATCGAGAAGGGGCGGAACGTCTTCTTCGGCAATCGAGATCGCTGGTTCTCGGCGCTCTACGTCGAGGACTGTGTGCGCGCGCTGGTGGACTGCACCCAGACCGACGAGACCTTGTCGAAAGGCTATTTCATCTGCGACGGTCAGCCGGTCACCTGGGGCCAGTTCCAAGGCACCATCGCCGAGGCCAGTCGTCGCCAGGTGCGGACCCTCAATCTCCCGGAGTTCCTGGTTGGCTTCGCCGCCATCGGGGGCGAGCTGGCCACCCGCATCGACGGAAAGCCCCGGCTATTCAACCGCCAGAAGGCGAAGATGGGCGCCCAGTCTGCCTGGACCTGCACCCACGACGCCGCTCGGGCCGACTTCGGCTATCAGCCCCTGGTGCCCCTCGAAGAGGGAGTGGCCCGGACGCTGACTTGGTACCGCGAACAAGGGTGGGTGTGAGTCGGTGACGGTCGATCTGCTGGCAGCCTGGCTGCTCAGCATCATGCTGAGCACATCGCCGCCAGGCAAGTCTCGGCGTCCCGCCGAGGCCATCGAGTCTGCCGACCAGGGCAAGGCGCGTTATGCGGCGATCGCCCGAGCCATCGCCCAGGTCAGCCTCGACCCCAAAGAGCAGCCGCTCTACCAGGGCAAGCAAGGCCGTGCCCAAACCGCCGCCCTGCTGCTGGCCATCTCGTATCACGAGTCGACTTGGCGCCGACACGTCGATCTGGGACTCGGGCCTCGCGCCCTCGGTGGTGGTCGCTACTGGTGCATGATGCAAATCGCCGTCGACCCGCGGAGAACGGCCCAAGGGAAGACGGCCGAGCGGAAGACAGCCGAGGGCTGGACCGGGAAACAGCTCGTCCAGAACCGGCAACGCTGCTTCCGAGCGGGGCTGCACATCCTGCAGCGGGGCAAGCGCTACTGCGGCAAGCGAGGGGGCAGCAGCTTCATCAACCACTACGCCTCAGGCTACTGCGACCGGGGCAGCAAGGCGGTCGCCGTGCGGCTGCGGACCTATCGCCGCTGGTTGCGCAAGCACCCAATACCCAGCCGCCCGGTCCCCAAGCCGGCCCCGCGGCGATCGCAGGCCGGTAAGGCCTCCCGCTGAGCTGCCCCCACCAAGTGCTGTGCCATCACCGGCAGCGGGTCAGTCGTCAAAATCGCCTTCCACGTCATCCTGCTGAGCGTCGAGCAGCTCGCCTTGCTCGCGGATATAGGCCTCGGTCCACTTGGCCTTGTCTTCGATGACCTCGTGAAGCGTCGGAATGGTGCCGCTCTTGGCCTCTAGGATGATGTCCAGGGCCTCGTCGGCGGTGCCAGCCGCGCCGAAGACGTTCTCGATCAGATTGACCACGAAGTCCTCCACGGCCTTGACCATGCTCTGCTGGGCCTCGGCTGGCTGCTGCTTCAGCTGGCCGTCCATGGGCTTGTTGACCTTCTTGTAGTTTCCGCCCTTAAAGCCCTGCTCATTGGCGTAGGCCACCACCGCATCCCAGCTCTCTGCCGTGACACCCTGATCGGGCAGCTTGACGAAATTGCCCTCGTCGTCCTGCTCGGCGTTGCCAAACTCGTTGACCTTGAGCCCCCAACTGACCATCTGCAAGGCGGTGGCCACATTGGCCTTGGTGGTGCGGGTGCGCGCCACGATGTCCCGAAGCTTGTCGTAGTTGTTGCCCGAAGTGCCGTGCTGAGCGCCCCACACGTAGTAAGGCGCGATGACGTCGTGGATGGCCTTGGTCAGATCTACATCGATGCCGCCGCCGGTGGCCTCCAGCCCATGGGCCGAGCCGTTGTTGACAGCGATCCAGGTGGGGAACACCCCATGAGCGTTCAGCGCCTTGATGTGGAACGCCGCCTCGTCCGGGGTGCTGAGCCCCTGCTCGCCCTTGATCTCCCCCACCTCGGTTTCGAGGGAGACGTAGTCGGGCAGCAGCTTGGCCAGCTCGAGGTTGACCATCACGTTGGTGTGAGGCGGTAGATGTGACGCATCGAGGGCCACCGAGGTCACGCCGGCCTCGACCATCTTGGGGAGCTCTTCGCGAGCCGTCGCCAGATCCTGATCGTTCTTGATGGCGTAGTGGTCCGCGTGGATCGCCACCACGACCTGAAGGTCGGCCTTCATTGCGATGTCGTTGACCTTCTTGGCCAGCGTGTAGAAGTTGGGGTCGCAGTAGTTGCCCTCGCTCTTGGCGATCTCGATGAGCAGCGCCGCGCCGGTGCGGTGAGCCGCTCGGAGCGCACCTTCAATCACCCAGTCGCTGCGCCCATTGGCCGCGATGGTCAGCGCCGGCTTGCCCCCGGCCCGCCGCTTCGCCATGGCGGCGTGAATGACCTTGCCACTCACGATCAGGGTCTTCGAATCCGGGAACAGCTTCTGCACGTTCGCCGGCCGGTATTGCAGGGCCTGGTGGTACTTGTTCGCGTCCATTGTCACTGCTCCCTCCCGCGCCGATCGTCCTTCGTGGCGCCTGGACCAGGGAATCTAACCCTCCTCAAGCGGCCGTGCCAGCCTGGATCGCTCCGATTCAACCCGCCCCGACGACCGTGAGCCCGGCCCCGCCGCCACCGACTCGTAGCCACCGGCGGTCCGAACCGTTACTGATCTCCCTGGTGGCACCAGCGGAGACTCCCACCCAATTGCTCTGACGCCCCACCCTTGCGGCCCTCGGATTCTCGACCTCGGCGCGGGTCGCTCGACTACCATGAGGCATGGTGATCGTCGTCACAGGTGCCACCAAGGGCCTCGGTCGGGCGCTGGTGACGGGCTTCGCCCAGGCGGGCCACACGGTAGCGGGCTGCGGGCGCACCACTGAAGCGATCGATGAGCTGAGCCTCGAGCTCGGTGGGCCCCACATGTTTCGGGCCGTAGATGTAGCCGATGGCGTCGCCGTCGAGCAATGGGCCCAGGAAACGGTCGAGCGTCTGGGCGCCCCAGAGCTGGTGATCAACAACGCTGGCATCATCAACCGCAACGCCCCCTTGTGGGAGGTTGGGCTCGAGGAGTTCGAGGCGCTGCTCAGGATCAACATCGGCGGGACCTTTCACGTCATCAGAGCCTTCCTCCCGACGATGTTGAACCGTGGCTCAGGGGTGATCGCCAACCTGAGCTCGGGCTGGGGACGCTGTACGGCGCCCGAGGTAGCTCCCTACTGCACCAGCAAGTGGGCCATCGAGGGACTCACCCGAGCGCTCGCCCAAGAGCTTCCAGCAGGGCTGGCCGCGGTGGCGGTCAACCCGGGGATCGTCGATACCGAGATGCTGCGCAGCTGTTGGGGTGCCGAGGCCGGTGGGTTCCCCTCTGCCAAGGCATGGGCCGTGGAAGCGGTACCCTTCTTCCTGGGTCTGTCAGCGATCGACAACGGTCGCGCAGCTACCATCTGACCGCGGTGGCGCGGTGGCGCCGATGACATCGCACGCCGTGGGCGCATCCGGCCGCACGGCATCCGCCGCCGTAACCCCTGGTTGGCAGGCACTGCCAACCATCGCCAGACCGATCGCCACGAGGCCGACCCATCCCAAACGAATAGACTCATGGTCGGGATAGCGCCGGGGCACGCAGCAGATTGTCACGTCGGACGCCCCGACGTGCCCCTAGGCCGCTCCGCCCGCCGGCGGGGTACCCGGTCGGTCAGGGCAGGACCTCCGGAACTCGGTCTGCGGCTCCCCACTCTCAGCAAGCAGGCGACCAGCAGCCCACCATCACTTCGACACCGGGCCTAGCCCTCGGACACCGGCACCCCCTACCCTGACCGCCCGGACGCCAACCCCAGGCCACGGACAGCCAGACCCGGCCCACGCCTGCGCCCGCGTCAGCGCCCGCGTCAGCGCCCGCGTCACCCCAAGCACCACCCTCCTAGGCTCCTGCTGGGACTGCGATGCCCTGGGAGACCAGCGGCAGCGCTGCGTGGCTCGTTTGCGTTACACTTGCGCCATGCGACACGCCCTGTCCGCGATGGGTGCGCTGGTGGCGCTCAGGATCTTTGTTTCGTCCGAAGCCGCCGCGCAGGATCTGGACAGCCTCGAGCCGGGCCACTGGATGGAAGTGCCCAGCTCGCATCTGCGCGACGTGGTGCCCGTGCCCGAGCCTCCGGGCATCACCGGCCCCAGCTCGGTGATGGTGGCCTGGAGCGGCGGCGTCTACGACTCGGTGCGCGATCGGCTGGTGGTCTGGGGAGGCGGCCATGGGGACTACTCCGGCAACGAGCTCTATGCCTTCGACGTGGACGCCGGCAGCTGGTCGGTGATCTGGGGGCCGAGCCCGGTCATCCCGCCGCTCGACGACACCTGTCGATCCACCTACGACGACGGCAACCCCGCTTCGCGCCACACCTACGAGGGGCTCGAGTACATCCCCACCCTCGACACGATGTTCGCCCAGGGAGGCTCGCTCTGGTGCGGGCCCGGAGGCGGCGACAGCCTCAGCTGGCTGTTCGACTTCTCGACCAACAGCTGGCAGCAGGCCGCCGACGCGCCCAGCACCATGCTCGGCGTGGTCACGGCCTACGACCCGGTCACCGATCACGTCTTTCACCAGGGCCAGCTCGCCTTCTCCGAGTACGATCCGGCCGCCGACAGCTACACCGAGCGCGGTGAGGTCTCAGCCGGCTGGTGGAACAGCTCCATGGCGGCGGCCATCGAGCCCGACCGCAGGCTCTTCGTCGCTGTGGGTGGCAACATGCTGCGGATCTGGGATCTGACCAGCTGGCAGCTGACCGAGCCCGCCAGCAGCGGCGGCGAGGCGGTCATCGGCGCTCGACCGGGCGTGGACTACGATCCGGTGCTGGGCCGCATCGTCGCCTGGGGCGGGGGCGCCTCGCTCTACTCGCTCGATCTCGACACCATGACCTGGTTCGAGCACGCGCCCGCCGCCGACAACACCGTCGAGCCCACCGAGCCGCCCTCGCAGGGTACCTACGGGCGCTTCCGCTACATGCCGTCGAACAACGCCTACGTGGTGGTCAACTCGGTGGACGAGAACGTGTTCTTCTACAAGCTGTCGGAAGGGTCGGGCACGCCGGTACCCGATCCCAACCCCGATCCCAACCTGCCACGCGGCGGCGACAGCGCCGACGGGGGCGGCTGCGGCTGCCGCCTGGCCGCCACGCCAAGGCGCGGAGAGGGCAGCTGGCTGCTGGCGCTAGCCCTGCTGGCCATCGGCAGGCGCACGAGGGCAGCCCACACGCCCAGCCGAAGGTAGCTCCGCAGCACCGCAGCTAGCCAGGACCACGGCTAGTTGCCGAGTGCGGCGGCGAGCTCGCTGCAGCTGGCGCCGAGTCCCCATTGCACCACCGAGGAGGGGTAGCCGTCGCATTGTGCCACGCACTCTTGGGCCGCCTCGTCGCTTGCGCTCTCGGCCGTGTCCGCCGTGCAGGCGGCTCTGTCTCGCAGCGACGTCCCCCCACCCCATCCGAGCTCGAGCAGCTGGTCACGCGCATCCGAGACCGTTCCGTCCGCTGGCTCCGCCGCCAGCGACCGTCCCTCCAACCCTTTCACCGCCACCTGCGACGACTTCAACCTACACGGCGGCGTGCTCATCAACGCTGGCGACGACGAGGGCCGCGAGCGCATCGCACGTTATTGCCTCCGCCCTCCTTTCGCCCTCAGCCGCCTGAACGAGCTGGACGACGACCGCCTCGCCTACCGCAACCGCTACCCGCTACGCGGTGGCGCCACCCACCGCATCATGGATCCGATGGAGCTGATGGCCCGCCTCGCTGCCCTGGTCGCACCCCCACGCCATCCGCTGGTCCGCTACTTCGGCGTCCTCTCGTCCCACTCCGCCTGGCGCTCCGAGGTCGTCCCTCGGCCCCCTTCGAAATGCCTATCCTCCCCGGTAGCTGAGCGGCGGCTCGGCGCGGGGCTGCTGCTCAAGGCATTGCAAAGATGATCCGAGCCTGGATGATGTAGTCGAGGGCGGGGTAGGTCGTGCGCAGGTAGGCGTTGCCCTGGTTCTGGATGTTGGCCTGGTCACCGCCGGCGCGACTGCCGTAGCCCGAGTGGAGCGCCTCGAGGACATCCATGCCGTTGGCCACTTCGCAAACCGGGGCGAAGCCCATGCCGTCGAGTTGGAGGTTGTCCTTCAAGTTGATGAACAGCTGGGTCGTGCGGTCGTCGGCCGTGTACCCGGGGCTGGCGGCACGACCAGCTTGGGCGAAGCTGAGGCGCCCGCGCAGATTGGATTCCATCACCTGGTCCGCAGGTATGTGGGCATCCTTCCAGGCCTTGGCCACGGTGGGAACGCCGTGAATGCCAAACTGGGTCATGAAGCCGCTGATCGCGCGGAAGAAGGCAACGTCGTCGTAGAAACCGATGGTGACCAAGTTGAACAGGCGATCGGCGCCCTGGGGCGCCCAAGATCTGAGGCAGTAGAGATCGACGCTGCCCTGGGTCGTTTCGAAGCGCACGCGGAAGGAGCGTGGGGCGGTACGGGTAGCTTTGGTCGGATCCGCCAGGTCGGGATGGGAGGACACCGGGAACGGGCCCTTGGCGATTGGCACCGCGGGATCGGCGGACGTCGTACCCTGGTCGTCGACGCGGCAGAGGCGCAGGATCGTGGCACGGGCCTGCTCGAAGTCGAGGGCGACGGTGAGCGACCACTCGATCAACCCGACGGCGCGACGGGAGTCGTTTGCGGCGATCGCATCCCCCAGCCGAGCGTGAGTCTGCCCATACTGGCGGGCCAGCCGCACATAGTCCGCCCGTGCGCGGCTCAGCGCACCATCGGAGATCGGAAGCCCTTCGGCGCCGACAGCCGTGGCTTCGAGTCGTGCCGCGGCAGCCCGAGCGGTGGCAGCTGGTTGTAGTGCGCCAGTCGCGTTCAGTCGTGCGTTTCTCTCGGACTGGACCAAGGCCGTGAGGTCGGCGCATGCGCTCGCTCGACGGCGCTCCTGTTCCGGTGCGTCAGACATCACGCCGGTGGCGCTGGTAGCACCGTGATCGATGTCCACGACTTGCCCACCGCCATCGAGCGCACCGGGGCACTCGGTTCCACCCGCACAGGGCGGCGGTGGGCTGGTGCCGCAGGCCACGGTCAGGAGCATTGGGGACACCGCCCACCAGGTCGTGCGCCTAGGCATGGGGGAAGGGTAGCTCGGAACGGAGGGGGGCTGCACGAGAGAGCCAGCACAGCCACCGCCGACTTGCGCGTGCGGTGAGCCGGTCGGGTCGCCCTCACTCGCTCGTCGGCAAGACCTCGGGCGGCTCGAGGCCGGCGCTGGTCAGCTTGCAGGTGGCATCGGCGGTCGGGCAGCCGCACAGGTTTCCTCCGCGGTCGTCGAGCTCGAAGTCGATGCCGTCGAGCGGTTCGCCGTTGAGCGCGAAGGCTGCGCACCGAATGTGGGTGTCGGCGAGGGAGACGAAGGAGCCGTAGCTCGCCAGCCCCGCCCGGGCGCTGTCGGCGATGAGCAGGTTGGTGATGGTTGCGGAGGCGGGTCCCGGTGGCGCTCGCGCGGGTCGCCGGGTCGCACTGCATACCCGCGGACGTGCTCGAGCACCGGAGCTGGACGCGGATGCCGAGCCCGCGCATCTGGTCGGACGCGCGCGGCAGGGTGGTGCGCACCACCGACGCGTCCACGGTGGCGTCGGCGCCGATGATGAACAGACCGTGCTCGCGGTTTTGCTCGATGAGCGAGCCACGCACCTCAATGGATGTGGCGCCGAGCAAGCTCTCGGCGTCGATGCCGTATTGGGCATTGTCGTGCACGCGGACGCGGTCGACGCGCACGTGTTCGGAGCCCGACAGCGTGAGGCCCATGCCTGCGCCGCGGAGGGCGAGCCCCCCCACCTCCGTACCGTCGGCGCCGCC
>JAUVCD010000751.1 GCA_030590865.1 Myxococcales bacterium
ATGTCCAGCTGCACCTGGAGTATTCGGCACCGCTCGACGAGACGCTTCGAGGCATTTATCGCGTCGTCGTCGATGGCGAGTCCTACGTGTTCACCCAGCTCGAGCCGTCGGACGCGCGGCGAGTCTTCCCCTGCTTCGATGACCCGAAGTACAAGGTCCCGTTCGAGCTGCAAGTGACGGTGCCGAAGGGCAACCTGGTCTTCGCCAACACGCCTGAAGTGAGCCGTCGACCGGCGCCTGATCGGCAGCGCAGGGTCTTCACTTTTGCCCCGAGCAAGCCGATGTCCACCTACCTGGTGGCCCTCGCAATCGGACCGCTCGAGGTGCGCGAGGGCCCCACCAAGCCGGTGCCCATCCGACTCATCGCCACGGCGGGGAAAACTCGACTCGGGGACCTGGCCCTGGCCGCCGCGCCGGAGCAGTTGGCGATCATGGCCGACTATTTCGGCACGCCCTATCCCTATCGCAAGCTGGACTTGGTGGCGGTGCCCAACTTCGGTCCTGGGGCGATGGAGAACGTCGGCCTGGTCACCTTCCGCGAGGAGCTGCTGCTGCTCGATTCGGCCAGCGCCTCGGCCAAAGCCCGGCGCGACCTGGCCATGGTGTTGGCCCACGAGTTGTCCCACATGTGGTTTGGCAATCTGGTGACGATGAAGTGGTGGGACGACCTGTGGCTCAACGAGGGCATGGCGACCTACTTGGAGAGCATGATCGTGGATCGCTGGAAGCCATCCATGAAAGCCGGGCTCGAGGCGCTGTCGCTCTCCGGCTGGGTGATGGGTGTCGATGCTCTCGACGCGGCTCGGGCGGTGCGGCAGCCGGTGTCGAACACCTACGAGGCGGCCGAGGCTTTTGATGGCATCACCTACGTCAAAGGCGCAAGCATCATCAAAATGGTGCACCGATGGCTTGGGGATGATGCCTTCGGTGAGGGTCTGAAGTCTTATCTGAGCGATCACGCTTGGGGTAACGCCACCAGCGTCGATTTGTTCCGTGCTTTGAGCTCTGCCTCTGGCCAGGACGTTGCTTCGGTGGCGTCGACTTTTCTCGACCAGCCCGGGGTGCCCCTGGTGCGCGCTTCGATCCGTTGCGAGCCCGGCCAGAACGCTGCAGTGCACTTGTCCCAACAGCGCTATCGAGGGCGTGGCGCTGCACCGGTGGTGGCCACCGATACTGGGGCGGCCACCGAGCCGTTGTGGACGATCCCCGTCTGCGTGGAGCATGGGGCGCGTCTCCAGGGCAAGGCGACCCGCAAGTGCACCGTTCTGAGCCAGCGAGCCGCCACGCTCGGCTTGGACACCAAACAATGCCCCGCCTGGGTGCTGCCCAACGCGGGCTACGAAGGCTATTATCGCTATGCGCTCGGGGACCAGGAGTTGGCCGCGCTGGGGAAGGTGACCCGCCAAGGCGACACGGCCGCCAAAGTGGGTTTCATCAGCAACCTCTGGGCGCTGGTGCAGGCCGGTGAAACCCCTGCGGCACCCTTGATCGATGCGCTCGCGGCGCTCAAGGACGAGCGGGACCGTGAAGTGATCGACGAGATCATCGCAACGCTCCACCGCATCTCGAATGGATTGGTGGAGGATCGGGCAAGGAAGCAATTCCAGGCCTATGTGTCAGCGCTGCTGATGCCTCATGCCCGACGGCTTGGCTGGGACAATCGCCCCCGAGACGGCGAGGACGATCGGCTCTTGCGTCGCAGTGTCTTGACTGCTCTGGGCGTGCTTACCGCCGACCAGTGGATCGTGGCCCAGGCCCGTCGCCGGGTAGCTCGTCTGGCCAGCGGTGGCGCTGCCATCGATGCCGACAGTGCCACCATTGCGCTCCGCATTGCGGCGCGGCACGGGGACAAGGGGGCGAGCTTCGAGCGGCTGGTCAAGCGGCTCGAGACCGCCAAGACACCCCGTCAACGGGTGGCCATCGTGCAGGGGCTTGGCAGTCTGGGCGATCCTGCTCAGCTCCGCCGGGCGCTCGCCCTGGTCGCGGATGGCACCATCCGTTCCCAGGATGGAATCTACTTGGTACGCGCTGCCGTAGACTGGCCTGACTCTCGGGCCGTAGTCATCGAATGGTTGCAGACCCATCTCACGCTTCTCGCGAGGCGCTTTCCAGGGTTCGGAGCGGCGCGCATGATCGGCTCGCTTCGTCGATTGTGCGATCCTGCGGCGCGTGCGGCGGCGGCACGGGCCTTCGCTCCGATGGTCAAAGAGATCCCTGGTGCGGATCGGCGGCTACGGGAGGCTCTCGAAACAGCGGACCTATGCATCGATTTACGGGGCCGACAGGCCACTGCGGCGAGCGATCACCTGGCCCGTCGAAGGGGGTGGTGACGGTCTCGAGACAGGCTTCACGCGAGTTATGAGCTGCACCCAAGACGAGATCACCATCGAGACGCGGCCCCGAGGGCTACACGACATCACCGCCGAGGTGGCGCAGCTGGTGCGACAGAGCGGCATCCGCTGCGGTCTGTGCACGGTCTTCATGCGCCACACCTCGGCGAGCTTGGTCATTCAAGAGAACGCCGATCCGGCCGTAACCCGCGACCTGGCCCGCTGGATGGCCGAAGTGGCTCCCGAGAGCAGTCGTTGGGAGCATGGCGCCGAAGGGGCCGACGACATGCCCGCTCATGCTCGGGCGGCGCTCACCAGCACTTCGGAGAGCATTCCGGTGACCGACGGGCGCTTGGCCCTAGGCACCTGGCAGGGGTTGTACGTCTGGGAGCATCGCGCCCAGCCCCATCGGCGCCGTATCTTGGTGCACCTCGCCGGTGACGAGTGAAACAAGCAATGAGGGGGGATCATGTTACCTAGTCACTTGGTAGGAACGATCATCACGTCCCAGGGGCAGGAGCCTTTCACGCTTCAGACCGCCACCGGTGCGGTCCAGCGGGGGCGCTTCGCGGCGGTCGATCCAATGCAGCGGTCCATTGGATCTACCGAGGTCACGGCAGTCGAGCGGCAGGTGCGCGCCACGGTGGGCGCCGAGGTACGGGCCGTACGGGTTGGCGCCTATTGTTGTCCCAGCTGCGGCACCTGGGTCGACGTCACTCGCAGGCCCGAGCGGTGGGCCGGCGAGTGCTGCCGCAAGTGCTCTGCCTAGCAGCGGGTCGTGTCGCCCTCAGCGCTTCTTGGCCGGCGCTGGGACGATCAGCTTCTGTCCAGGCCGGATGGGTTTGCCGCCCTTCACCAGGCCGTTGCGCTGCCTCAGGGCCTCGACGGTGGTGTGGTAGCGCCGCGCGATCTTGCCGAGCGTGTGGCCTGATGCGACGCTGTGGATGACCTCGCCGGCCGCCAGTCGGGAGCTCGCCGCGGCCCCGGCTGCCGGGGTGCGCTTGGCTGCTTTCGCGGTGGCCTTCTTGGCTGTCTTCTTGGCTGCCTTCTTGGCGCTCTTCGGTATGACCAGATCTTGGCCAGGCTGAATCGGCCGTCCCCCTCGCTCGAGCCCGTTTTCGTTTCGAATGGCCCGCACCGTGGTGCCGTAGCGCTTGGCGATCCCCGACAGGTGCTCGCCGCTGGCGACGGTGTGAATGGTCCCGCTTCGGCGGGCCTGCGCTTTGGCCTTGGCGATGGCCCGCTTGCCCTTCCGGCCTCGCGGCGAGTGCCACCGCGGGTTGATATGGACCTTGAGCACGTCCTTCATCAGGCCCAGGTGGGCGCAGTGATCCGGCTTGTCATTGCCCTTGTAGCCTCGGACGTGGTAGCCGCCTCGGTCGTAGCGCTCGTAGAGCTCGAGGCCGAGCACGTCGTTGCGTCGGGTGCGGCGCAGCTTGCCCCCCAGCTGCTTGACCATGTGCGCTGACACTTCGCCAGTCGAGGCGTAGCCCGGCGGAATGATCGACGAGTGGCTCTGGAACATCAGCTTGCTGCCCCGGGCCGCCTTGCGCGCAAACTTGATGAAAGGCTTGAGCTCGGCGGTCTTCAGCTTGGTCTTCGAGCCACTGACGTAGCCCCCATAGACCGAGTCGAACAACAGCAGCGCGTCGACCTTCTTGCCTCCCGTTTGACGCAGGATTTGGCCGATTGCGCCGTAGCCGGCACTCCAAGACGAGAGGGCCAGCTTGCGGACATAGGTCTTCTTCCGTCCTGACCGACGCGCCATTTCGCGCTCGACGCTCTTCAGCAGCGTCGGAAACGTGCTCGGTGAGGCGAAGGCCCGGCTGTAGGCGCCTGATCCGACTCCCAGATCGATGGCCACCAGGACCGGGCCCTTGGCTTCTTTCACGAACTCTTTGCGGATCGGATAGTGGCCGTGGAAGTGGATG
>JAUVCD010000944.1 GCA_030590865.1 Myxococcales bacterium
ACAGGGCAGAACAGCCCTAATGACATCGCTGTAGACTCGACACATGTGTACTGGACGACTTCTGGCTCGGTAATGAAGGTGCCCAAGTAGCTTCCCACTCACCGCCATTGTGACAGAACCGCTGGACGCACCGCTCGGAAATTGATCCAATCACCGCTTAGAAAGTGATCCACCCCAGCCCCATCTCCGGTAAAGATTTGGTTACCAGACTAAATCAAGATCGGAGGAAGGATGCTGAGAGTGGATCAAGTTCACGTTATCCGACACAAGGTCCTGGTCGAAGGAAAAAGTGCCAGGCAAGTTGCCCGAGAAATGGGCGTCAGTCGCAATACCATCCGCAAGTACCTGGCCCAATCGGAGCCACGGCGTACTGAAAAGACGCGCAGGCCTCGGCCCGTTTTCGACCAGGTGAAGGACCACATCGACGATCTCCTTGAGGACTGGGGAAAGCGGACGACGCGCAAGCAGCGTATCACTGGCACCCGGTTGCATCGCCAGCTTCGCGAAGATGGTCACGAGGTCGGCATCACCGTCGTTCGCGATTACCTTCGTCGTCGGCGGCTAAGGACGATCGAGGTCTCGGTGCCCCTGGTGCACCACCCCGGCCAGGACACTCAGGTAGATTTCTTCGAGGTCGTGGTGGAGGTCGCGGGCGTTCGCCGCAAGGCGTGGATGTTCCTGATGCGGATGATGTATTCCAAACGCGACTTCGCCTGGCTGTACGATCAGTGCGACCAGCTGGCGTTCCTCGACGGCCACGTGCGAGCCTTCGCGCACTTCGGGGCGGTCCCTCAGCGCATCGTGTACGACAATCTCAAGCCCGCGGTGAAGCGCATCGTGGTGCCGCAGCGCGACCTCACGGTGCGGTTCATCGCGTTGGTGAGCCACTACTTGTTCGAGCCGAGCTTCGCGCGGCCCGGTCGCGGCAATGACAAGGGTGGAGTCGAGAGCCGCGGCAGATGGATTCGCATGCAGGCACTCACCCCGATACCAAGGGGAGCGACGCTCAATGACATCAGCCGCGAAATGATGTCCCAGCTCGATGCCCGCGCCGAGCAGCACCGCGACGTCGAGGGCGTCAGCATCATGGAGCGGTTCTTTCAGGAGCGTCCGATGATGCATCCGCTTCATCGCGGTTGCTTCGAGGCCCGCAAGGTCGAGGTCGTCTCGCCAAACGGTAAGGGCAAGGTGCGCGTGGCCGCGGGGACTTACTCCGTGCCTTGCCGCTGGAAGGGACATCAGCTCACGGCGCTGGTCGGCGTGGACTCCGTTGAGTTCCGGTGCGCCCTGGGTACTGAGACAGTGCCCAGAGCGCCCAGAGGCGGCACTGTGGTGCGTTACCGACACTACCTGGATGAGCTGGCCCACAAGCCTCAGGCTGTCCGTCAGGTGGCCCCTGAGCTGCTTGCAGAGCTTGGTGAGCCATTCGGTCAGCTGTGGCGTCTGCTGGTGGACACCCACGGACCCGCAGATGCGGCCCGGCTGTTTGCGCGGGTCATCGGGGCCATCGTCGACCAGGGTGAGGCCCCCGTGCGTGAAGCACTGTTCCGCGCGCTGGAGACCGACCGGATCGACTTGCTGCACCTGGACTCGCCGAAGCCAAGGCTGGCACTCGAGCCTCACGATGTCCCGTATGCACTGCGTGACATCGTGATCGAGACGACGCCCATCGAGGTCTTCGACGAGCTGATGCACGCGGGAGGCGACCATGAGTAATGCTGCACGAGAAGCCGTAATCAGTCAGTACTGCAAGGAGCTCAGGATGCCCGCCATCCGGCGCGAGTACCCGAGCCTGGCCCGCCAGGCCGCTGATGCCGGGCTGCCCTACGAGGACTACTTGCGCGAGCTGCTCGAGGCCGAGGTGCTGTCACGGCGCGACCGCGCCGTGAGTCGCCGCCTCAAGGAAGCTCATTTCCCAGATACCAAGACCGTGGACCAGATCGACTGGAAAGCCCTCAAGGGCGTCTCTCGCCCTAAAATTCTCGAGCTGGCCAGCGGAGAGTACCTCGACAAAGGTGAGGACATAGTCATCGCTGGCCCCATCGGTACGGGCAAGACCCACCTGGCTGTAGCGCTCGGAATCGAGGCTGCCAAGCGGCGCACCCGCGTGCGCTTCACCAGAGCCGCGGACCTGGTGCGCATGCTGGTGGAGGCCCGAGACGACCATGCGCTGTCAGCCCTACATCGACGCTTCGAGCGAGTAACGCTGCTCATCATCGACGAGCTGGGCTTCGTGCCCTTCGGAAAACAGGAGGGAGAGCTGCTCTTCAATCTTCTGTCCGACCGCTACGAGCGCCGCTCCACTATCGTCACCACAAACCTCGCCTTTGCCGAATGGGTGCAGGTCTTCGTGTCCGAGAAGCTGACCACCGCGCTGCTGGACCGTCTCAGCCACCACGCCCACATCCTGACCACCAAGGGAAGCTCCTACAGGATGCGGAAACGGAGGGGAAAGACGAAGTGAGCTACCGCAGACACTAAGCCGAGACGCTGAGGCCCGGGCGACTACGACCTGGGTGAGATTTTCATTCTTTCTGAATTGGAGGAAACAGAGAAGAGCCTGTATAACCCTTGCCGGGGTGGATCACTTTCCGGGCGGTGCCCCGGATCAATTTCTGAGCGGTGTCTCCAAATCGCAAACAGGATCAGCAGCAGTGCCCATGGATGCAGACGCGCATTGGTGCCCCCGGCACTGCTCAGGGTCAGCAGCTTTGATCCAATCAAGCGCATGCCCGCCTCCTCCCAAAGGCTGTCCAACATCTCGGCCAGCCGTCCGTTCACATCCCGAGCACC
>JAUVCD010000019.1 GCA_030590865.1 Myxococcales bacterium
CAGCTGGTGGTCGAGACCGGCGAGCTCGGTCTCGGTGCGGTCCAGGGTTTGGTCGGACACTGCGCCCGCCAGATGGACCGCTTGCACTCGCTTGGACGCCCGCTCAGCGGCGCTTCGTTGGATCTTGGCTGCCTCTTTCTGCTCCTTGGCCGCCTTGGTGGCAGCGAAGGTGACGCCCAACTGGCCTCTGGCGCCTCGCACTCCTTGCTTGGCGAGCAACTGGGAGGTCTGGGCGGCGCGCAGCGCGACTTCGGCGCCCCGCCAGGCCGCATCGGCCTGGCTCAGCAGGGCGCGTTGCTCGGTGCAGTCGAGCTCGACCAAGACCTGCCCCTGTTCCACTCCGTCGCCGGCGTTGACTTCGATGGTCTTAATCCGGGCCGGCAGGCGCGAGATGACGTCCACCTGGGTGCCTTCCACCACGGCGCTGCCGCCGGAGGCTCGTTCGGCTTCGAGGCGCTGTTCACGCAGCCGCAGGTAGAGCAGCACAGACAGGACGGTGACCAAGATCACGAATGCGGGAATGGCGCGTTTCATCGTCCTGCCTCCTGGGCCGAGCTGGCGGCGGCTTGGCCTACGGCGAGCAAATAGGCGGATCGTCCACGGGCGCTGTCGAAGTAAGCCTTCACCAAGCCGAGCCGTGCCTGATCCATCTTGTCCGTCGCCTGGCTGACCTCGAGCGACGTGCCGCTGCCGGCGTCGAGGGAGGCCTCCGCCGCGCGCTGGTAGACCTCGGCGATCTCGAGGGTGCGCTCCGCTGCTTGGACGTCCGACTCGGCGGTGCGTATCTGAGATTCAGCATCAGTTCGCTGGCGGGTAATTTCGGTATCTGCCGCGCGACTGCTGGCACGTAGGGCGGCCAGTTTGGCCTCCGTTTCGTTGCGTTTCCGGCGAATCAAGTCGCCGTCGAACACCGTCCAGGTGAGAAAAGCCCCGGCGGTGTAGAAGACGCCGCCTGTCTCGTTGTCGAAGTAACTCTTCGGGTACTGGTATTTGACCGACCCCATGATGTCGATGGTGGGCCAGTAGGTTCGCCACAACCGCTCGTGCTCGTGCTCAGTCGCTTGCGCCTGAGCCGCGATCTTCTTCTGCGTTGGGTGTCGCTCAGGCCGCAAGGGACCACCGGTCGCGGCGGTGCCCAAGGTCTTGAGGTCATCGGTAAGCGCCAGTTGGGCGGTCGGCTTCAGGCCCAGCAGCAAGCGGAGGGTCGAGTGGAATCGGCTCTTTTCCTCACTGGCGCGGCTGAGCTGCGCTTCCAGCTTGGCGACCCGCATTTGCACTCGCGCCAAATCGAGGTCGTTGCCGATGCCTGCCTTCCGTTTGATCTCTTCGTTGCGCAGCTCGACTTGGGCGACATCGAGCGAGCTCTTGGTGACCGTCTCCACCTCTTCAGCAAAGCGCGAAGCCTGGTATGCCGACCGGACGGCATGGGCGATCTGCACTCCTTGTTCTTCGGCCTCCGCTTGGGCGGCCCGCTCGAGCGCCTCGGCGGCGTCGGTGCGCGCCAAGCGGGCACCCATCTCGAACACTCGCCAGCCCGCCGACACGCCGACGCCGTAATTGTGGAGCGAGCCGACGTCCTGCTCGATGGCGATGGTCTGTGGACCCATTGGAGCCGGTAGCGCAAGCTCCTCTTCAATCACCATCTGTTGCACCGGCGCCATCAGCAGGTAGTTGGCCTCGACCTTCACCCGGGGGATCCAGGCCGTGCGGGTCTGGCTGGTGCGGGCTTCGGCCGCTCGCACCCCATGGGCTGCGGCCTCCAACGCCGGATGGTGTTGACTTGCCATGGTCACGGCCTGCTGTTGGGACAGGCTCGTGGATTGGGCTGCGGCGGGTCCGGGCCGTGTGATGACGCCCAGCGCGATGACCGTCAGTCCCAGGGCGGCGTTGAGGATGGTCTTGGAGCTCACGGAGGTGTTGCATCGCAACGGACATGCCACTGCGGACCCGCAAAGCTGGCACGCGTTTCGCCAGGCTGAGAGCGAGCGCCGCTGCGGGCAATTATAGTTATGCGCAGTAAATTCAACATCTTACATGATCGAATGGGTGCCTATTGGGGCGCTGGCAGGCCACCTCTTGGCTTTGGGCTTCACCAGATGTGTAAAGAAATCCGACAGTACTGTCGGATTCCTTTCTAAGCCTGTCGGATTCCTTTACAGATGAAGAGATGACCATGCCCAAGGCCATGACCTCAGAATCACAGACAGGCGCGCCGCTTTCGACCGCAGCGCTTACGGATGAGGAACTCGGTGCCATGGTCTGGCACGAGGTGAGTGGCGCTGGCCGGGTCATCGCGCGAGGGCGCATCGTGGCCTTGCCGGTCGTGTTCTTGCTGATCCTCGGTCTGGTGCTGCTCGATGCGACCCCGTGGCGCTTGTGGGTCTTCCTCACCGTGACGAGTGTGGTGGTGGTCGCGCTGGTGCGCGATTTCTTCTGGCTCGAGCACCGGCCGTTGACCTCCCGGATGATCCCTTACGTGCTGGCGCCGATCATCGTCTTGCACACGGTGATCATTCTCATCACCGGCGGGGTTGAGAGCCCCTTCCTGGTGCTCTACGTGGTGGTCGGGATGGTGCCGGCGATGACCATCGGTCGTCTCAAGCCCTTCCTCGCCATGGCGTCGGTTCCCATCGCTCTGTTGTGGCTGTTCTCGGTCGGAGCGGTCACCGGACTGCTACCCAACCTCACGCCCGACCTCTTCGGTCCCCAGCGCGGCTTTGGCCAAAACGCCGCCTACGTTTTCACCCAGGCCACCGTGTTCACCGTGGCCACCCTGATTGGTGGCGTCGTGATTCTGACGGTTCGGGCCGCCGTCGAGCGCACTGCACGCAGTGCAGCGGTGATGCGTCACGAGCTGGTGCGCACCATGCACGAGCGCAACAGCGACCTGCTCAGTCTCTCCAGCGAGCTGGCCCACGAGCTGAAGAACCCGCTGGCATCCATCCAAGGTCTGTCGACCCTGGTGGAGCGCAAGCTCCCAGCGGACAGCAAGGAGCGTGAGCAGATGAAGGTGCTCATCGGCGAGGTCAAGCGCATGGGGACCACGCTCGACGAGTTTCTCAATTTCTCTCGGCCAGTGGTCGGATTGTCCGCTCGCCAGGTGCACCCCGCGGCGGTGATGGCCGAGGTGATCCAACTGCACGAGGGTATTGCTCGGCAGCGCGACGTGACCTTGTCTTTTGATGGTGGGACCGTCGAGCCCATCGTGTGCGATCGTCGCAAGGTCAAACAGGTCCTCATCAATCTGCTGCAGAACGCGCTCGAAGCAACGCCGCGAGGAGGCGAGATCGACGTCTCCATCGAGCCAAGCGCCGGCGACGGTGCCTGTTTCATCGTCCAGGACACCGGTCCTGGCATTGCCGACGACGTGCGGGCACGGCTCTTCAAACCTGGTGCGACCACCAAGGCCGAAGGTAGCGGTCTGGGCCTCACCATTGCCCGGGCCATTGCCGAGCAACATGGTGGCACGCTCACTCTCGAGTCTGGTGAGGCTGCCGGTTGTCGGGCCGAGCTCACGCTCCTCGCTCGTCCCGCCGAGCCAGCGCTGAACGGCGGCAGCGCGAGCGAATCACCGGGGGCCTCGGCGGCCGGCTCGAGTGCTGCGGTCGGCGTGACCGGGGCGCTCGCCAAGGAGCGATCATGAAGCCCATCGTATTGGTCGTCGATGACGAGGCCGCGGTCCGTTACACGCTCCGCGCGATCTTGGAAGAGGAACACCTCGAGGTGGTAGAAGCCGCCGACGGTGTCGAGGCCCTCGAGCTCATCGATCGCGGCGGCATCGAATTGGTGCTGACCGATCTGCGAATGCCGCGAATGGATGGCATGGCGCTGTTGACCGAGCTGGCTCAGCGTCCCGGCTCACCGCGGGTGATCATGATCACCGCCCACGGGTCGGAACGGCTGGCGGTCGAGGCCATCAAGCACGGTGCCCTCGACTATTTCGCCAAGCCCTTCGAGGCCGACGAGATTGCCCGCGTGGTGACCCGCAGTTTGGAAACCGTGCGGCTCAGCGAAGAAAACCGGGTGCTACGCGCCGAGCTCGCCCTGCGCCGCTTTATGGTCTTCGAGTCGTCGGCCATGCGGCGTGTAGCCGAGCTGGTGGAGCGGGTAGCGGCTCGTGACATCACCGTGCTCATCACTGGCGAGAGCGGTACCGGCAAAGAGCTGGTGGCCCGGGCCCTCGTCAAGGCTTCAGCCCGGGCGGCTAAATCCTACGTGCAGTTCAACTGTGCGGCTCTGCCGCGAGAGCTAGCGGATGCCGAGCTATTCGGTCACACCCGCGGAGCCTTCACCGGCGCGTCGGCGGCCAGGGCTGGGCTGTTTCGCGAGGCCGACGGCGGTACCCTGTTGCTCGACGAGATCGGTGAGCTCGATCTAGTCACCCAGGGCAAGCTCCTGCGGGCCTTACAAGAACGGGAGGTGCGGCCGGTGGGGGAGGACCGTGCCCAGCGAGTGGACGTTCGAATTCTGGCGACCACCAATCGGGATCTGGCTGCAGAGGTCAAAGCCGGCACGTTCAGGCAAGATCTGTTCTACCGGCTCAATGTGGTGCAATTGGAGCTGCCGCCACTACGCGCCCGAGTAGAAGACATTGTCCCCTTGGCCGAGCATTTTACCGAACGCTGCGCCCACCGCTACGGGTTGGGTGAGGTGCGCCTGTCCGCTGCTACTCTTGCCAAGCTGCAAGGCGCCAGCTGGCCTGGCAATGTGCGGGAGCTCGAGCACACCATCGAGCGTCTCCTGGCGCTGGCCGAGGGACCTATCATCGAAGCCGATGCCCTCTTGCTGGGCGGCCCCGATGCGCCCACCGGAGTCGAGGATCGAGGCGGGCAGCGGGTCCTCAAAGAGCGGATGGCCATCTTCGAGCGCGGGCTCATCGCTGCCGAGCTCGAGCGTTGCCACGGCAACCAATCCGAGGCGGCCAGGCGGCTGGGCATCAGCCGTCCCACGCTAATCGACCGGCTCAAGAAGCACGGCCTGCGGTAGACCCCACCGGATCATGACGCTGGGGCGGTCTTGGCCCCGGAGAACGTGTTAGCGTCACCCTGTGGTCGAGAGAAGGAAGCCGAGCGTCGGTTCCATGGGCCAAGGCGGGGGTGCGCACCCGTTGCTCGTCGGCCTGGGGATCGCACTGGTCATCATCGTCGGCGTGTGGTGGTGGATAGGCTCGCCGCTGCGGAGCGACGAGCGCGTGGTCCTGTTCCCCAGTGCGGCTCATCTCGACCAGGGAGGGCAACGTTGGATCGTTCCGATTCACGGATGGGTCTTCGAGGACGAGGACGACTCGACCAAGCGAGCGGTGCTCATCGAGTGGATCGGGAAGGCTGTGGACGTTGGAACCGACGGCCGTGCACGAGCCATTCTTCGGGAACGTCTGATGCCTTTTTTGGCGGACAATCAGCGCAACAAGCGGATCACCGTGCGGATTGGCGACATCACCGCCGAGCTCGAGCCGAGCGATTCAGGCGGCCACTTCCATGGCACCATTGCGGTGCCCGTGGCCCTGGCCGAGAGGCTAGCCGACCAAGGTCAGCTCACCATTGAAGTGCTAGGCACGGCCCGAACCACAGCCTCCGCACGCTTGGTCGGTTCCCGTGGCCTGTCGGTCATCAGCGACATTGACGACACCATCAAGATCACCGAGGTAACAGACAAACACGCGCTGGTGCGCAACACGTTTATGAGACCCTTCGCGCCAGCGCCTGGCATGGCGGAGCTGTACCAGCGCTGGGCTCGGTCTGGTGCCGAGTTTCATTACGTGTCGTCGAGCCCCTGGCAGCTCTATGAGCCGCTCAGACATTTCATGAGCAGGTCCCGTTTTCCACTCGCTGCGGTCAGTCTCAAGCGCTTTCGCTTGAAAGACTCGAGTGTCTTCGACTTGCTGGCCGACCCGCTGCAAACGAAACCGGCCGTCATCGAGCCGATTCTCAAACGCTATCCGGAGCACGAGTTCCGCCTGGTTGGCGATTCAGGCGAGCGGGATCCAGAGGTCTATGGTGTCATTGCGCGAGCCCATCCGGCGCAGATCACCGGTATCTACATTCGCAACGTGACCGGCGAGGATCCGGACTCGGCGAGGTTTCGTACCGCCTTCGCCGACATCCCCGAGGACCAGTGGCACATCTTCACCCATCCGGCAGAGATCACTGCCGAGATGCCCGCGGCGGCTGGTCCCTGAGCAGACTCTGGATCCGCTGGGATGTCGGGCCAGAGGTGACGAAAGGCGCTGGTGCGGCCTATCCCACGATTCCGAACCGCCGCACCAGCGGCTCCCCCCCGGCGAACTGACGAAGAAGGAGCCGCTACACCGAGCGGAGCTAGTCCTCCATCGTGGGAAGTTCCTTCGTCATGTGGTTGCACGTCAAGACTCCGCGACCATCGCGGAGGCACACCCACCTCAAAGGCTTGTCCACCATCCAGCCGCCGTAGACCTGCATCATCTGCGCACCGACCACGTCCACGCGATTGCCGTCAGGAGAAATACTGACACCATTTACCCAGGATGTGGTGGCACAGCCACTAGACACGATACCCGCAGCGGCGACCAAGAAGGCCAATGATAGCTTCTGCATGATCGACCTCTCAATCTATGGGGTGGAGCGGTATTGTCTGACAGTTCTGAGGAACACCCTTCACCATCTGGCAATCCACCAAGTAGTCAACGTGGGTTTTCGGATGTCGCTGAGCGTAAACGACGCGATCGGCAGTAGAGGCTACCGCCACAGAATAGTGAGGAGGAGTGCAGCCACTGAGGGCACCTCCGACCAGGCACAACCAGGCTATCTTGGAGCCAATCTTGAACATCATCCCTCCTTTGCACGTGGCGAAATTCGACGCTAATCACTGGTAACGCATCGACCACCAATGCATATAGCGAGGGACCGTATGCTCGGCCCAGGTGACCGTCAACCACGGCCGGTGGGTGAATCTAATACCCTATTGAGTGGCTGCCATTTGGCCGACCCTCTGCGGGACGGTTGTCAGCTTCTTTCGGTTGGGGTCATAAGGAACAGCTGGTACCGTCCAGGCGTCATTCGCAGACCAAACATGAAGGAGGGCGATTTGAACTGGCTCGACATAAGAAAAGTGGCGGTGGTCATGTGGGTCGCGCCGTTGTGCGGCTGCAGCGATGCCACGGCGGCGTGCGACAATATGTGGGATGTTTGCTACGAGCGTGAGATTAGCGGACAGACTGGTTCCTACGTCCACTACGACGGCTATATGGAGTGGTGCGAGGACTTCGTCGAGCGGAGAGATCTGGTGGATTGCTGGGCTGGCGCGACGAGTTGTGACGAGTATTTCAGCGATTGCGAGTGAGGTGGCCGACCCAACCAAGGGGTCACCGTAGAGGAGCAGAATATCGCGCATACCTCTACAGCTCCGTTACGCCAAGTCGACATGGGGGAGATTTGCCATGCCAGAGGTTGCGGCGCTGCCTGAAGATCATCTCGGCCCCGTCGGGTCAGCCGTGGTGGGCTATGGACTCTGTGTCGTCTTACCGCTGGTATTCTTCATTCTATTAGTGGTGGCATGGCTGCGTGAACGCCACCGTGCAGGTCGGGCTCAGGCGTCATTCAGTGGAACCGCCCAGCTCGCTGCTGGGGAGACGGTGCTCCTCGGCAAGGTGGAATACGCGGTCGGGGCCGATTCGGCGGTGCGCGTTGAGGTCACTCAGGATGGCACCGAGCACAAGACCGAGCACGGCTGGAAGCACAGCTGGACCGAGGAGTCGCGGGAGGTTCAAGCACAACCATTCTACTTGCGGTTCGGCAAAGACCAGCGAGTGCGGGTCGAGCCGCCGGAGGCCACGATGCTCATCGACGATATGGATGAGATCGTCGAAATCAACCAGTACGCCCGAAAACGAGCCGCCGCGCTCACCACCGGTGAGGAGATCTACGCTCATGGCGAGCTGATTCTGGCGGCGGATCCGGAGACCCAAGGGGGCTATCGCGCCGGCGGTCAGTCATGGGTTCTACGCGGGACCTCAAAGGGAAAGATGCTGCTCTCCACCGAGCCCTTGGGCGCCCGTTTCGCCCGTCAAGCCCGGCTGTTCCGCATCGGGGCCATCATTGCCTTCATCGCTCTGGTTATCGCTCAGGCGCTGACCATCGACTACCACATGCTCTTGTGGCGCGGTGAGACGGTCACCGGGGAGATCGTGAGTCAGCGCCATTACACCACCAAAGGGTCGAAGGGTGCGGTCTACGACCACTGGGAAGTCAAGGCCAAGCTCGGTGATGGTCACGAGCTCAAGGACGAGGTCGACCACCGAGTTTACCAGCGAATGAAACCCGGAACGACGATTGCTGTCCGCCGCGTGCCGGGATCGACCGTCTGGCTACGAGTCGGTCCGACCGCCTCGCTGCCCACCTTCGCTCTAGTCCTCGCCATCATCGGTGCGGTCGTGCTGTCCATCGGCTTGCTGCTGATCATCCTCACCAACAAGCCCTGGTACGACAAGAAGGTCATTGACTCGGGGAGCGGAGCGCTGCCGACGTCCTAGACCGTAGCCTACTGTGGTCCGACCTCGCTCGGGGCATCGGTCTGCCAGCTGCGCATGGTAGGGTCGCCGACTAGCGCGATGATCGACTTGAAGCCATTCGTGGACAAGGCAGAGACGGCGAGCGAGAGATCTGTGCTGGCCCATGGGGAGGCTCGGCTGAGCACTGAGCGCCAACTCGGGGATACAGGGCTGTTGTGTGCGGTCGAGGATGGCCTGGTCTTCGTCGAGGAAGATGTTCTGAACCCTGGGGAGGTCACCATCATCGATGTCGGCGAGGTTCGGGTGGCTCGGATCGAGCAGGGTTTCCTGGACTCGACCTTGCTCGTGGACACCGGCGACGAGGTTTTGCGCTTCGAGGGAATGAAGGAGGAATTGGCAGCAGAGATCCTCGAGGGTGCCGGCTTGCCACAACGACTCACAGACGCTGGCGCAAACGCTTCCTCCCCGTCCCAGGAACAAGGGGAGGACCCGTTCGGCATTGGCTCCCCTGATGGCGCAGTTGACCCGGCCACCAGGGCCGCTCGAGGCGTCATGGTGGCAGACCACTCCAACCACGCGGTGGGCCGAGCGTTCTTTGGCGACACCGAGTCCAGCGGGGCTCGACTGGAGACTCCCCCTGTTCCAGCAGCCAAATCACCGTCCTCAGTGGGGCGGGTGGTCATCGGTCTCGCCTTCGCAATGCTCCTGTTGGTTGGGATGTGGGTCGCTCGGCTCGAGTCGACCACCGACGCACCCGGCTCCTCGTCCCAAGTGACCATTCAAGTGGTCCACGACGGAGCCCATGTCCGGCAGGCCGACATCTTCCTTCAAGGGACCAAGGTGTGTTCCAGCTCTCCCTGTACGGTCTCGCCGCGAGCCGGCGTCTATTCGATACGAGCTCAGGCCGGCGGTCGCGTCGGTCAGACCATTATCGATCTGGAGGCGGGCGCTGCCATGGAGGTGACCATTGGCCTCGCCGAGCCGACGACGAAGCCACCGTCTGAACATCCGGCTGCTCACGGGACGCTCAGGCTCTCGAGCTCCCATGCTGACGTCCATGTTTTCGTCGATGGGGTCCACAAAGGCACGCTCCCCCTGGTTCTGCCCGAGCTCGAGCCGGGCACGGTCGAGCTGCGCTTCGAGCGTGCTGGCATCGACCAGGTGCTGGTGAGGACCGTCGAGGTGTTGCCCGGTCAGGTGAGCTCGTTGCACGTGGAGCTCCCAGGAACGTCTCCCACCGACGCGGGCACAGCGACGGTCGGTGCGGCGGACGGGGCTGCGCCGGCCGCCACCCAGGCGCTGGAGCCCTGAGCGGGCGCCGCCTTGTGTTAGGCTGCGGGGCAGTCATGAGTGATCTTGGACCGAAAGTGATCCTGCGCCATTGCGACGAATACGATCCTGATCGCATTCGGGCCATCGTCCGTGAGGGGTTAGACGAGCTGGGGTTGCGGCCGACCGGTCGGGTGCTGGTCAAGCCGAACCTGGTGATCGCCCTTCCTGGGATATTCGATCACGCGTTCACTCGGTCCGAGCTCCTCGATGGGCTGCTCGGCGCGCTCAAAGACCGAGCGGACGAGGGTATCGAGGAGATCGCCGTGGGGGAGCGCTGCGGCATCACCATGCCGACCCGGCTCGCCTACGAGGGGGCTGGCTACCCCGGGGTGGTGGACAAGCACAACGTCGCACACTACTTCTTCGACGAGGTGACCCAGGTGCCGGTACGGCTCCGCCATCCCGACCGGCTGAGGGATGTCATCTATGTGCCCGAGCCGGTCGTGAAGGCAGATTTCTTCGTCAATGTGCCGAAGTTCAAAGCCCATCCCTGGACCACCGTGACCTTCGGCGCGAAGAACTACATCGGCCTGCAGGACGACCGTCATCGGCTCATCGATCACGACCATCGGTTGGACGAGAAGGTCGCTGATTTGCAGGAGCTCGTCCAGCCGAAGTTCTTGTGCGTAGACGCCATCATTGCCGGGCACGAGCGCATGATGACTCCGCCACCTTTCCCCTTGAATCTGATCATCATGGGCAACAACCAGCCGGCGCTCGACGCGGTCTGCTGCCAGATCTTGGGACTGGACCCTCGGGAGATTGCGCACATTCGCTTATGCGCTGAGCGCGGCTATGGCCCCATCGATCTGGACGCTATCGAGCTGTCGGGGGACGTGTCCCTGGCGGAGGCCCGGCAGCGCGCCCAGGGGTTCAAGGTGGGCCTGACTCGGGTCGAGGACTACTTCGAGGACTCGCCCATCACCGCTCTGGCAGGGCCGCCGCCCGAGCCGGAGCACACCGACTACTGTTGGGGTGGCTGTCCTGGGGCTATCGAGGAAGCTATCGAGGTCATCCGCCAGCTTCAGCCGGACGCTTATGATTCCATGCGTCCCATGACGCTCGTCTTTGGCGCCTACGATGGCCCCATCGAGCCGCGGGAGGGGGAGAAGGTCGTCTTCATGGGCGACTGTTGTCGCTGGAAGGGTCGGCTTCGAGGCACCGAGGTGACCATTCCGAGCTGCTACGTCGACCGGCAGCGCATCAAGCCCTGCAATGCTCGGATGACCGATATCTTCGTGAAGATGCTCGGGGTCTACGCCGCCCTCTTCGCGGCTCGCGGCAAGCCCTACCTCCGCATCACCGGTTGCCCGGTCTCGGTGGCCGAGCAGATTCTCGTCATGGCTACACTCGGGCGCACCAAGAACCCCTATTTTGCGCCAGCGACGGTCGGTCCATTCTTGCGTGGCTGGCTCGCCTGGCGGTGGGCCAGGATCGAGCGCTGGTTGCTGGGCAAGCCCTATCAATCCGATCAGTTGCCGGTGCCGGCCAAGGCTACGGCGCAGCTCGAGGCCGCCGGCGGTAGCGCCGAGCAGGACAGTTAACTGGGCTCAGGGGCGGCGTTCTCTCTCAGCGGGGCCGCCGCTCCACGAGATTGGTGCCACCTTTCAGCAAGGCGTCCACCTCTGCAGCGGCCTTGGGTCGGGCAAAGAGGTAGCCCTGAGCGCAATCGCAGCCCAGGTCGAGCAGCTGCTGGAACTGGGCCTCGGTCTCGATGCCTTCGGCGATCATCGACAGCTCGAGCTCCTTGGCCAGATGGGCGATGGACCGCACGATCTTCATCGATGCCGGGTTGCGGAGCATCGAGTCGACGAACGACCGGTCGAGCTTGACCACATCCAAAGGGAAGCGGTGCAAATAGCCCAAGCTGGAATAGCCGGTACCGAAGTCGTCGATGGCCACCGTCAGGCCGACGTCTTTGAGCTTCTTCAGCGAGGCGGCGGCGGCCTTTGGATCCGCCATCAATACGGTCTCGGTGATCTCGAGCTTGACGCAGCGCATGTCGATGCCCGACGCCGTCAGTGCTTCGAGGATCCCGTCGACGTTGTGAAGGGTCGATAGCTGGCCACTCGAGATATTGACCGACATGTAGAGGGGAGGCCGGCCTGGCGACACCTGGTCGCAGGTGTGCTGAAAGCGTTTCAATACCAGCGGTGCCTGGGACAGCGCCCACAGGCCCATGGGAACGATGACCTTGGTCTTCTCGGCGAAGCCGATGAATTGACCGGGAGGCAGCAGCCCTCGTTGGCTGTGCTGCCACCGCATCAGGGCCTCGAACCCAACCACGTGACCGCCCCGCAGATCCACGATGGGCTGGTAGTGGAGCACGAGCTCATCCTGTTCGAGCGCTTGCTCCAACTCGTGCTGGAGCTTCAAGTCCCGCAGCGCCTGATCTCGGTCGCCGGCGATGTCCTCGTCCACCCAGCTCGGCGCCTCGCCTGGCAGGCGGGGCACACTGTAGTCCCCCGATAGGCGCACCTGGTGGGTGGCTCGAAATCGCTCCAAGATGACGTGCATGAAGACGTTGATGATCGGGTCCGCCTTGTCGACTCGTTCGCGGAAGTAGTCCTGGCTGATCACCACCAACTCGGTGGGCTCGGTGGCGGTGGCGGTGGCGGTGCGCAGCTCATCATCGATTAGCGCCATCTCACCGAACAGATCCCCTTCCCCCAGCAGGGCAAGGCGGTAGGGCTCGCCATTTTTGAGTGCCGAGATGTCGATCACTCCCTTCTCGATGAGATAGGCGCAGCTCCCCGGCTCACCCTCCCTGAACACCGTCGAGCCTGGATTATGAGTCTCTCGTTTCCGTCTACTCGCCATCTCGACGCCCCCCAAGGGTGAGCTCACACGAACCGTAGGGATCATAGTGGCCAAACTGGCCTTGGGGAAAGGGCCCTAAGGTGTTGTTGGAATTCTGGTCCTCGTGGAGCTAGGCCAACAGATGGGCAGGCGACCGCCGCGGTTTGGCGCTAGTCTGTTGTGAGAAGGGGGGCGGAGCGGCGACGGAGCAGTCGTCCCATCCGAAATTGGGGGAGCAGATGATGTTCAGCACGAGGATCACCAAGCTGTTGGGAATTCGGCACCCGGTTATTTGCGGCTGCATGCAGTGGCTTACCCGAGCCGAGTTGGTGGCCGCGGTGGCGGAGGCCGGCGGTCTCGGAATCATCCCGGCGGCGACCTTCGACTCCATCGATGAGCTCAAGCAGGAGATTCGTAAGACCCGCCAGCTCACCTCCAAACCCTTCGCGGTGAACGTGACGCTCATCCCGATGGGTAGGCCTTTCAGTCACGCCGAGATGTTGATGGCGGCAATCGATGAGGGCGTACCGGTCATCGAGACGGCGGCTCGCGACCCCCAGGATTACGTGGATATGATCAAAGCCTCCGGGGCCGTGTACCTGCACAAGTGCGCCCGGGTGCGGGATGTGGTCAAGGCGGCGAAGCTCGGCGCCGACATGGTGACGGTGGTGGGTTTTGAGTGTGGTGGCCACCCCGGGCGCCAGGATGTCTCGACCATGGTGAAGGTCGCCCGGGCGGTGAATGCGGTCGACATTCCGATTGCCGCTGGCGGCGGTATCAGTGACGGCCGGGGACTGGTCGCAGCTCTTTCGCTGGGCGCCGAAGCGGTGGTGATGGGCACCCGTTTCTTCGCCGTGCGCGAGTGCCCGGCCCATGACGACATCAAGGCGGCCCTGGTGAGCGCCGACGAGGCGAGCACCGGCCTGGTGCTCACCACCCTGGAGCCGGTGCGGGCCTTGCGGAACCAGGTGCTCGACCGAGTCGGCGAGCTGGAGAACAAAGGCGCCAGCATCGCGGAGATGTACCCGCTCGTCTCCGGCCGTCGGGGGCTGAAGGCCTATATGAGCGGTCATGCCGATGATGCGCTGATCCCTTGCGGTCAAGGCGTAGGCCTGATCGATGACATTCCCACCGTGGCCGAGCTGATGGACCGCATCATGTCCGACGCTGGCATGGCGATCGAGCGAGTCGAGGCGATGGTCAGTGTCCCTAACCAGCGCGGCTGACAGCGCGAGCCGCCGCGAAGAGGCCCTTAATCACCACACTGGTCTATGATGGCTGGCCATGGTGACCCGTACGCAGCCGGCCATGGGCCGGTTCGGCGGTCTGGGGGACGATCCGACGACCGGCCTGCCGTTGATGCAAGGGCGCATTGCCCTGTTCTGCATCGTGACGTGCTGCTTCGCCTCCGGCTCTTTCGTGGTGGACAAGCTGGTCCACGCCGTGGCCTCTGGCGCAGCGCTTCGTGATCTGGCCCTGTCAGAGGTCGGCCACCTTACCGGGTGTGCGATTCTGCTGTTGGGCTGGTTGGTGGCTCGTCGCCAGCGCCCCCTGCCTGCCAAGACGCTCGTGGTCCTCGACGGGGTCACCGTGGTGGTGGCCTGCGTAGCTTGGGCGGCCATGGCCAGCTATGCCCAGACTCCGTTCCCGGTCCACGATGCCATGTTGGCCACAGCCTTCACCCTCTTTGCTCGGGGAATCATCGTACCGTCGTCGCCTACTCACACCTTCGTCGTCGCCTTGATCGCCTCGATTCCCATGCCGGTGGCGAGCTGGTTCGTAGCGACCCGACCGGCCACCGCGGCGGTCGTGCCGGGCCTCGGCGAGGACCCGGTGACGCTCGCCGCCCAGACCGTGCTTTGGTCCCTGATGTCTCTCCTGGCTGCGACGGTGACATCCAAGGTGATCTACGGGCTGCGTGAGCGGGTTCGCGAGGCTCGGCAGCTTGGCCAATACACGCTGGAACGCCAGATCGGCGCCGGGGGGATGGGCGTGGTGTACAAGGCGCGTCATGCTTTGCTGCGTCGCCCCACGGCCATCAAGCTGATCGGTGAGCGCGCCATGGCTGAGACCGATATCCTGCGCTTCGAGCAAGAAGTGCAGCTCACCAGCCAGCTGAGCCATCCCAATACGATCGCCATTTACGACTATGGCCACACGCCTGACGGCATCTTCTACTACGCCATGGAGTACCTTGAGGGGTTCGACCTGGATCGACTCGTCAGCGAATTCGGCTCCCAGCCTCCAGGACGGGTGATTCACATCATTCGGCAGCTGGTGTCGGCGCTGGCCGAGGCCCACGAGATCGGTCTGATCCACCGAGACGTGAAGCCGGCCAACGTCATCTTGTGTCGTCGTGGCGGCCAACCCGACGTCGCCAAAGTGCTCGATTTCGGGCTCGTCAAAGAGGTCGCCCAGGGGGGTGATTCGTCGCTCACCGGGGCGGGCATCATCACCGGCACACCCGATTACTTGGCTCCCGAGACGCTCGAGGCGGCGGATCGGGCCGATGCTCGCAGCGATCTCTATGCCGTCGGTTGCACCGCCTATTTCTTGCTGACCGGCGGGCCTGTCTTCGACGGCAGCGTCGTGCAGGTCTGCAGTCAGCATCTGCAGAAGGAGCCGCCATCGCTCTCGAAACGGAGCCGTCACCGCATTGGCGAGGATTTGGAGGCCTTGGTCATGCAGTGCCTGGCCAAGGATCCTGACCGCCGTCCCGCTAGCGCCCGGGAGCTCGAAGAAGCGCTCTCGCGCTGCCAGGATGCCGACCGCTGGGCCCGGGCTGACGCCGAGGCGTGGTGGGCCGATGCGGCGCCGCTCCTGGCCGAACAGATCAGTGATGATGGGGCCTCAAAGGGGGCGCCGAGTACGACGCTACAGGTGGACTACGCCGGTCGTACCGAGGTCGCGGCAGACGAGCCGCCGTGGGTGCGGGAGGGAAGCCCATCGTGACCCTGCAGCTGAGCGAACGAACCAAGACGATTCATCGGGAGATCATGGCTGCCAAGCCAGCGCTCTGTGCCGAGCGAGCGGTGATCGTGACTCGCTATTGTCGGCGCCGGGCGAGCGGTCGCAAGCCGCCGATCCAACAGCGAGCTGAAGCACTCGCCACGCTCCTGCGCGACAAGGTGGTGCGGATCCACACTGGCGAGCTGCTGGTGGGCTGCTTCACGTCTCATCGGGTAGGTGGCGGTCTCTATCCCGAGCTGCACGGCGTGCCCATGCTCGAGGATCTGCTCGAGTTCGAGCGCCGTCCGGTCAACCCGCTCACCGTATCTAAGACCGAACGCAACCAGCTGGTCACCGAAGTCGTCCCCTATTGGCTCACCCGGTTCCTCGCCATGCAGATCCGCCCTCGTTATCGGGCCCTGCAGTTCATCACCTCCCAGCTCGATCCAACATTTTACCTCATCAACGAAACCGGCGGGATCAGCCACATCGTGCCTGACTACCAAGGCCTGATCGACCGGGGTACCGCAGGGTTTCGCCGGGAGGCGCGGGAGCGTCTCGCAGAGCTCCCCTCAGGCACCGATGAGGCGCGCCTATGCGAGGCCATCCAGATCGTCTGCGACGGGCTCGACGACTTCGCGGCAGGCTATCGTCGCGAGGCCCTGAGGTTGGCAGGGCGGGAAACCGATCCGCAGCGACGTGCCGAGCTCGAGCATATTGCCGAGGTGTGCCAACAGGTACCGCGCAAGCCAGCCCGCACCCTACATGAGGCCTTGCAGTCCATCCTCTTCGCTCAGATTGCTCTCAACCTCGAGTCCCTCGACAACGCCGTATCGCCTGGGCGGCTGGATCAGATCCTCTTTCCCAGTTATCGGACAGATCTAGAGACCGGCACCATCGACCAGGCGGCTGCCTTCGAGCTGCTGGGCTGCTTTTCCCTCAAGCTATGTGAGATCATTCCGGCCTTCTCCCGTCGCGTGACCCGCTTCCATGGTGGCTTGTTCAACGGTCAGGCGGTGGTGGTCGGAGGCACCGACGAACAGGGCCAGGATGCCACCAACGAGCTGAGCACGCTGTGGTTGACCTTGATGGACCAGCTGCGCACCCGGCAGCCCAACTACCACGCTCGGATCCACCGCGGCAGTCCAGCGGCCTACCGCAGCCAGGTGGCCTCCATCTTGGCGGACAGGGCCGCCTCGCCGGCTCTGTACAACGATGAGGTCATCGTGCCCATGCTCCAGTCCCGGGGCGTCAGCGAGGCTGATGCTCGCAACTACGCCGCCGTCGGCTGCGTTGAGCCGGTGGCGGCGGGCAAGAGCTTCTTCTCCACCGACGCGGCGCTGTTCAACCTGCCGCTGTGTCTCGAGCTCGCCCTCAACCGAGGCCGGCGTTTTGGTGCCCGGTTACGCAGCGGTGCGGCGACCGAAGGGGTCGAGCGGTTTGGGTCCATCGACGAGCTCATCGACTGCTTTCGAGCCCAGCTCGCTCATGCGGTCCACAAGCTGCTAGCGGATCTAGAGCTCATCGAAGTGGCCAACGCCGAGGTGCACCCCACGCCCCTCACCTCGATGCTGTTGCATGGGTGCCTGGCGAGCGGTCGAGATGCTTCGAGCGGCGGCGCCGAGTACAACGGTAGCGGTATCCAGGGGGTCGGCGTCGTCGATGTGGGCGACAGTTTGGCGGCCATCGAAACCGTCGTGTTCCGTGACCGAACCACCACCCTGGCCGATCTGGTGGCTGCTTGTCGCAACAATTTCGACGGGCGAGAGCGGCTCTTGGCCCGTCTCCGCACAGCGCCACGCTATGGCAACGATGATCCCCTCGCCGACGGTTTCACGGCTCGGGTCATGGAGCTTTTTGCTGCCGCCTTGGCCGGCAAGGTGAATCGCCGGAGAGGGGACTACGTTGCCGGCTTCTATTCGGTGACCGCTCACCAGGCATTTGGCGAGTTGGTGGGCGCCTTGCCCACTGGAAGGCTCGCAGGGGCTCCCTTCTCTTCTGGCATCTCGCCCCGGTCGGGCTCAGAAAAGCGGGGGCCCACCGCGGCGTTGTTGTCTCAGGCCTCGCTGCCGCTGCACCTTGCCAAGAACGGGGTCAACTTCAACCTCGAGCTGGCGCCCTGGACGGTCGGTGACGGGTCGGGCAGTGCCTTGCTCGAAGGATTGATCGCCGGTGGCTTCGACGCGGGCTGCATGCAGATGCAGGTAAACGTCTTGGATCCCAAACTGCTCCTCGAAGCGCGTGACAACCCAGGCCGCTATCCAGGGCTGCTTGTTCGGGTCTCGGGCTACTCAGCCTATTTCGATGATCTGTCGCCGGAGATGAAGGAAGAGATCATCAACCGAAACATCCATGAGATGGGTAGGAGGGGATGACCACCCGCCCCGTTGATGCTGGGCGCACGCGTTCTGCCAGCCCTGCTGTGGGTTCTGCCCCAGACGTGAATCTTCTGTGATCACACAAGGTTGGAGGGGTTGGTGCTCGCTGCGGGCCGTTACCCAGAGACCCCGATCACCGGTCACCAGGTGACTCCTCACGCTCCCATCGAGCTTCGACGACCATGCCGAAGTGTTCGAGCTCGTTGGCTCTCACCTTGCCCGTTCGCCAGCGTCGTCTACCTCGTTCCAGAGATGTAGACTGGCCTTAACACGTCGATATTACGTGGGTTAAGCCTCCGTTGGGCGGCCGAGGAGAAGCGCCCAGCGGTGGAGTCCTCCGGGGCCCACTCTCCCGACCTGGACGAAGGGTACCGGCCGCTCCCCATCGGAGCTCGAGGCTGCCCTGCTGCCCGCGGCGCGGCGCCGCAGAATTGGGCATAATGCGACGCCTCAGTGTGTCGGTTCTTTCCCTTGCCGCTGCACTGAAGGATATCGAAACCGCGGCCACCGAGGTGAGGTAGAGTCACGGACCCGCAGCGAAGCCAACCAACGGAACCTGCCGAGAGTCTGGTGGTGTTTCTTGGAGTGGGTATCGAGACGCTTCAGTGTCTGCCTAGGAACAGGAAACAACGGCAGAGGTGAAAGGAAGAAATGAGGTACGCAGAGACTGGGTTCAACCTGGAAGTCGATCTGACCAGAGGAAACATCGAGCGGGTGGCCACCGATCCTGCACTGACCGAGCTTCACCTGGGCGGCCTGGGCACCAATGCCAAGATGTTGTGGGACCGAGTGCCCCCTGACGTTGAGCCTTTCTCTCCTGAAAACCTGCTCGTCTTCGGCACCGGCCTGCTTGCCGGCACCCCAGCTCCCGGCTGCAACCGCACCATCGTCTCCACCATTTCTCCTCAGACCCGGTTGTTCGCCTTCTCGATGATGGGCGGGTTCTTTGGACCAGAATTGAAGCACGCCGGCTATGACAAGATCGTCATCCGCGGCAAGTCCGAGAAGCTGGTCTATTTGTGGATCCACGACGACAAAGTAGAAATACGTGACGCCTCCCATTACCGAGGTTTGGGTACGCTCGAGAGTGCCGAGCTCATCAGGCAGGAGCTCAACGAGCCGACTGCCTCGGTGGCTTCGATAGGCCTGGCTGGCGAGAACAGGGTCTATTTCGCTTCTATCGAGCAGGGCAGGTCCAGTGCCAGCCGTTCCGGCGTTGGCGCGGTCATGGGCGACAAGAACCTGAAGGCGATCGCTGTTCGCGGGACGAAGGACATCAACATCGCTCGCCCGGAAGAGTTCATTCCGCTCTGCAACGATGCGCTGAAGTACATCAAAGGCAGAGACAAGCACCCAATTCCTGGAGTCATGCCCATTTTGGCCGGACTCGGCTCGCCCCAAGAGATGATCGTCGATGACGAGAAGTGGCACACCGAGAACTTCGCCTGGGGGAATGCTCGCCACCGCAGAAAGGGCTTCTGGACTGACGAAGTCCGAGACGAGTGGACGGGCACCATGGAGACCATGCGGACCCGGCTGCTGAGCTGCCACAACTGTCCAATGAAATGTGGCGCCTCCATCTCTGTCGATACGAGACTTTGCTCGTACATGATGAAGTGCTTTTCCAAGCTCACCTATACGATGGGTGCCATGTCCAACCTGGATTTTGGCTTGAGAATCGCTCAAAAAGCCACCGAACATGGTGTGGACGCATTCTCTGCTCCCCAAACCATGGCCTTTGGCCTCGAGCTCTACGAGGCTGGCATCCTGACGGACAAGGACTTCCCAGGAATGCCCTCGGACAATGACGGGAAGTTCTACTGGCTACTCGACAGAATCGTTCGCCGGGAAGGCATCGGCGACGTTCTGGCCAATGGCACCTATTGGGCAGCCAAAGAGATTGGAAATGGAGCGGAAGAATACGCCCATAACAACATCAAGAAGACAGAGCAGCTGCCGCTCAAGCTGGGGATGCTCAACCCCATCTACTTCCTCATGTATTGTACTGGCGAGAAGGCCAACATCACCCAGATCGAGGGGAACTTCCCGCAAGCGCCTTTCCGAACGCGAGAAGAGCGAGAGGCGTTTACGGAAGATTGGCCCCACGTGCCCCATGAGAAGTTCAAACAATGGTTTGAGGACTGGGAGCTCCGGGGAGAGAAATCAATTCCCAATTACCCCGCCGCTGACGCAACCTGTGAGATCGTAGACTGGCAAGAGCGGATGCACTACATCGACGACAGCACCGGGATGTGCGCTGGCTTGTCGTCCTTTCCCCTGAAGCCGCCGTATCACATCCACAATTTGCCGAACCTCATCTCGTCAGGTGCCGGCATCGACTTGGACGAGGCCGGACTCACGCACCTCACCAAGCGGAACCGCAATCTGGTCAGAGCCATCAACATCAGACGGGGCATGAGGCGCGAGGACGAGAAGCCTCCGGAAGACCATTGGAGGAAGAGATTCCCGGAGCTCGAGGCCAAGCTCTTGGACGAGTACTACGCGTACAAGGGATGGAATCACGATGGTATCCCCACTCAGAAGACGCTGCACGAGTTGGGCTTGGACTATGTGGCTAAAGACTTCCTAGACCGGGGGATCTTGACCGCTGAGGACGATGGCCCTTCCCAGGAGACCTCGACGAAGAAGAGCGGAGGAGGTCAGCCGTGAAGGCCGAGAAGAAGAAGATCGTCAAGACGATCAAGATCGATGTCGACAAGTGCAATGGGTGCCAGGCCTGTGAAGTGATCTGCTCTGCCCTCCATGCGACACCGAAATACAGCAGCAACAATCCTGCGAGGGCTCGTATTCGCGTGATTCGAGACCCATTGGCGGACGTCTATGTGCCGGTCTATGCGGGGGAGTACACGGCTGCTGAGTGCGCGGGCAGAGACAAGTACACGATTGACGGCAAGGAATACGATGAGTGCGCCTTCTGCAGGGCGTCATGTCCATCCAGGGACTTCTTTAAAGAGCCCGATTCCGGCCTCCCTCTGAAGTGCGACATGTGTGAGTCCGATCCGTCACTGACCGAGCCCATGTGTGTTCAGTGGTGTCTGGCTGACGCCCTCGTCTACGAAGAACGGGAGGAGGACGTGGAGGAGGACGTGCCTCAGGAGGATATCGAGCTCGGATTGGAAGCCTTGGCCAACGCACATGGCTGGCAGAAGGTGATGGATACCGTCGCCCGAATGTCGAAGAAGGATTGAACCAGTGAGCCGAGCTCAGGCAGGCCAAAGATAGACCTGGAAGGCATAGGCGTGGAAACAGTAGCCCCCTACATAGAGATTATCGAGCTGATCAAGGAGGCCGGCGGGGAGGCCTTCAAGTTATGCTACCAATGCGGGAAGTGTGATGTCGTCTGCCCTTGGAACAGGGTCCGCGACTTCAGCATAAGGAAGATAATCAAAGAGGCCAGCCTTGGATTGTCGGAGATAGAGCTCGAGGAAATCTGGCGCTGTACGACCTGCGGAACCTGCCCGTCCCAGTGTCCCAGGGGCCTGGGACAGATCGAGGTCGCCGTCTCCTTGCGCAAGATAGCCACGCAATACGGCGTGCTTCCCACTCCCGTTCGGGCCGTGGGCACTGCCGCAGCAGGCCTTCGCATTGACGGAAACCCGTTGAGTGAGGCCCGAGAAAAGCGGGCTGATTGGGCGAATGGGCTGTCGGTGAGGCCCTTTACTGAGGGGATGGACGTTCTTTACTTCGTCGGCTGTTATTACAGCTACGACCCGAGACTGAAGAAGGCGGCTGTCGCAACCGCCAACATCCTCAACCAGGCAGGCGTTGATTTCGGCATCCTGGGGACCCAGGAGAATTGCTGTGGCGAGAGCATCAGGAAGACGGGCGGCGAGGAGGTCTTCAGGACCCTGGCGAAAGACAACATCAAGGCTTTCATCGATCATGGCGTGAAGAAAGTCCTCGTCTCCTCCCCTCATTGTTACGAGACCTTCAAGAACGAGTACCCCGAGTTCATGGTGAACTTCGAGATCGTTCACATCTCTCAGTATCTGCTGGAGCTCATCAATCAAGGGAAGCTCGAGCTGAGCCGTGAGTATCGGAAGAAGGTCACCTATCACGACCCCTGTTATCTGGGGCGGCACAATGGCATCTATGATGAGCCCCGCGACGTGTTGAGGAAGGTGCCGGGTTTGGAGCTGGTCGAAATGTCCGAATGCCGCGAAGCCAGCCTCTGTTGCGGCGGCGGTGGCGGTGGGATTTGGATGGAAACGCCGAAGGAAGAGCGGTTTTCGAACCTCAGATTGGAACAAGCTCAAGCGGTTGGCGCAGAGGTGTTGGTGACCTCCTGCCCCTACTGCATCACCAATTTCGAGGAGAGCCGTTTGACCCTGGAGTGTGAGGACGTTCTCGAGGTGAAGGACATCACCGAAGTCATCCAGGACGTCATCTAGGGCCGTGTTGACCTGAAGCAGTTTTGACCCAAGGCAGTTTCGACCTAAGGCAGTGCAGCAGCCGGAGTGAGGGCGCAGAGATTGGAAAAGGACGCAGCTATGGGGCCGTTGGCAGAGAGTCTCACCGGCAGCAGCTTTGGCGATGTCATGGTTGTCGGTGGTGGGATTAGCGGCATTCAGGCCGCCCTAGATCTCGCCACGTCGGGTTTCAAAGTCTATCTCGTCGAGAAAGCGCCGACCATTGGCGGCAAAATGGCCCAGCTCGACAAGACCTTTCCGACGAACGACTGCTCGATGTGCATCGAGTCACCTAAGTTCATCGAATGTGACCGGCATCCCAACATAGAGATCCTGACTTACACTGAGGTGGCCACCGTCGAGGGCGAGGCAGGGGACTTCAAGGTCGTCCTGACCAAGAAGCCGAGATACGTCATCGAGGACCGATGCACCGGTTGCACGACCTGTGTGGAGTACTGCCCAGTCGAAATCCCAGACCAGTTCAATCAAGAGTTGTCTGGGAGCAAGGCGGTTCACATCTACTTCTCTCAAGCAGTGCCGCTGGTTCCTTACATTGACGAGCGATGCCTCTATCTGGAAGACAAGAAGTGCTCAATCTGCGTCGGTGCCTGTAAGAACGAAGCCATTGATCTCCATCAAAAGGCGACCCAGCAAGAGATCAAGGTGGGAGCGATCGTTCTGGCTCCTGGCTATGATGTGTTCGATCCTCGGCTGCGAGGTGATTATGGCTACGGGACGATTGAGAACGTAGTCACCAGTCTCGATTTCGAGCGCTTGCTATGTGCGACCGGGCCCCACGAAGGCGAGATATTGAGGCCTTCGGACAAGCGGCATCCCCACAAGATCGCCTGGATTCATTGTGTCGGCTCCAGACAGGTCAGCGAGGGCGGTCACAGCTACTGTTCTGCGGTCTGCTGTTCCTACATCCAGAAGCAGGTGATTCTGGCGAAAGACCATGACGGGGACACGCAGGCCACCATCTTTCACAACGATATTCGATCCTATGGCAAGGACTTTGAGCGGTTCTATCAGCGAGCTGAGCGACTGTCAGGGGTTGACTTCATCAGAAGCTACGTCTCGATAGGACGAGAAGTTCCGGAGACGAAGAACGTAACGATACGCTACGCCACGCCTTCAGATGGGGTCAAAGAGGATGAATTCGACCTGGTGGTGTTGGGGGTGGGGCTGAGCCCGCCGGCGGACGCCAAGGGCTTGGCAAAGACGTTCGGTATCGAGCTCAATGCCCACGGATTCTGTAAGACTGATCCGGTCAAGCCCATTGAGACCAGCCGCCCGGGGGTCTTCATCAGCGGAGCCTTCCAGGGGCCCTTGGATATTCCCGAATCAGTCGTGGCCGCCAGCGGCGCTAACGCTTTGGTTGGCGAGCTCCTCCAAGCGCGTCGGGGGCGGCTGGCGAAAGAGCGTATCTACCCGCCAGAGCGGGACGTTTCGGAGGAGGACGTCAAGGTGGGGGTCTTTGCCTGTCATTGCGGCGCCAATATCGGCCGGGTGGTCGACGTCCCCGACCTCGTCGAATACGCGAAGACCTTGGATCACGTGGCGCACGCTGAAGAGGGGCTGTTCATCTGCTCTACTGATGCGGCGGAGAAAATATCGAAGACCATCCGTGACAAGGGGTTGAATCGCGTCGTGGTTGCTGCGTGCACGCCCAGGACCCATGAGCCGCTCTTCAGAGACACTCTTCGCGAGGGTGGAATCAATCAGTACTTTTTCGACATGGCCAATATCCGGGAGCATTGTTCCTGGGTTCATTCGAAGGAGAAGGAGGAGGCCTGCAAGAAGGCAAAGGACATCGTCCGGATGTCCGTGGCCCGGACCATCAACCTAGAACCCTTGCAGGAATTCGATCTACCCGTCGATAAGGCAGCCTTGGTAATCGGCGGCGGCCTGGCCGGTATGACCAGTGCTCTGGCCTTGGCCAACCAGGGGTTCGAGGTTCACCTGGTGGAGAAGCAGAAGGCCCTCGGGGGAATGGCTCGCAGAATCCACTACACCCTGGAAGGCCTGGATGTTCAAGGTTACCTGCGTGATCTCATCAGCAAGGTCTATCAGCATCCGCTGGTTCATGTGTCTCACGACGCCACGATCACCGAGGTCTCCGGCTATGTAGGCAACTTCGTGACGACGGTGGACTCGGAAGGAACCGTCAAGACGATTCACCATGGTGCGGCCATCCTGGCCACCGGTGCAGAAGAGCTTCGGCCCACCGAGTATCTGTGCGGTGAAGATGACAGGGTGATGACCCAGCTAGACCTGGAAGGGCGCATCGCGAACGAGGACGAGGCGGTGATTGGCAGCACGAGTCTGGTGATGATCCAGTGCGTTGGGTGCAGGCAGGACGACAGAAACTACTGCGCCCGCGTATGTTGCAGCCAGGCGGTGAAGAACGCCCTGAAGCTCAAAGAGCTGAACCCTGAGATGGTCATCTACGTTCTTTTCCGGGACATGAGGACCTACGGATTCAAAGAGGACCACTACCTAGAGGCGGCCAAACAGGATGTGAAATTCCTCCGGTGGGAACCGGCGGAAAAGCCCGTGGTGGAAGCCACTGAAGAGGAAGGTCGGCCGGTGGTGCGAGTCACCGTAGCCGATCCCGTTCTGGGGAAGAGACTCGCGATAGATGCTGACATTGTGGCGTTATCGGCGGCGGTCATTCCGTCAGGTGGCAGCGTGGAGGCAGCGCGACTGTTCAAGGTGGCCCTGAGTCCTGATGGCTTCTTCCAAGAGGCCCATGTCAAGCTCAGGCCTGTGGATTTTGCCGCTGATGGCGTCTTCCTGTGTGGGACAGCGCACTACCCGAAGCACATCACCGAGACGATTAGCCAGGCCTATGGTGCTGCGGGGCGCGCGGTGAGTCTGCTCTCCAACGACACCGTCACGGCCTCCGGCGCCGTCTGCGAGGTCATTGAAGATGCCTGCGTATCCTGTGGGGCGTGTATTTCGGCTTGCACCTATGGCGCGATAGAATTTCATGAGACACCGCGGGGCAAGAAGGCGACGGTCAATCCGGTGCTCTGCAAGGGTGACGGCCTGTGCAATGCGAAGTGTCCCACCAATGCGATTGTGCTGAAGCATTTCACGGACGAGGAGATCTTCTGCCAAATTGACGCGGCGCTGGCAGGTCCGTAGCTGCGAACGACTGAGCTAGCCGTCTGTGACGAACTGAGAGGGAAAACAACATGGGACAAGGACTGATTTTTGCGCCAAAGGTCGTGGCCTTCTTGTGCCACTGGTGAGCGTATTCCGCTTCGGACCTGGCTGGAGTTTCCAGACAACAGTACACACCTGAAATGAAGATCGTCCGGCTCATGTGCACCGGGCGGGTCGATCTGGCATTCATCCTACGGGCGTTCTCGAGCGGAGCAGATGGCGTCTTCATCGGCGGCTGTTGGCCCGGTGAGTGTCACTACGTCACCGAAGGAAACTACGATGCATTGGGCAATATGCACCTCTGCAGAAAGTTGCTGTCCCAAATAGGAGTGAACCCCGAGAGGCTGCGGCTCGAGTGGATCTCGGCTTCTGAAGGAACTCGGTTCGCCGAGGTGACCAACGACTTCGTTCGGCAACTCAAGGGGTTTGGGCCACTGGCTGACGACCAAGGGGCGGAGGAGAGCGGGCTGGCGCGCAAGCTCGAGGCGGTCCAGAAGCTGGTGCCTTACCTCAAGCTGGTCGAGCGGGAGCGGCTGCGAGTCCCGGTCAAGTCGGAGAAGGCCTACAACGAGTTCTTTACCAGTGACGAGGTTAGCAGCCTGTTCGATGGCTTGATCGCAGACAAGCTGGCGGTCAGCGAGATCTTGTCGCTGCTGGAGGACAGACCCTATTCAACGCGCGAAATCTCTGAGCTCATGGGTCTGAACCCCTCGGCAGTGTCGCGACACATGAATAGCTCATCGAGGCAAGGATTGGTCAGGTACGACGAGGAGCGTAATTGCTACGCTCTGGCCTGAGGTGAACACTGTGCGGCAAACACAGTGCGGTAAACACGGTGCGGTAGATACAGGGGCAGTGGACGATAGCGGCGATGGATATTGAAAGAATCGACCAGATTATCGACAGGCATCAAGGTGAGGCCAGTTCACTCATTCAGGTGCTATTGGACATTCAGAGCGAGAATCATTGGCTTCCCAAACAGGCGCTGTGGAGAGTCAGTGAGAAATTGCAGGTTGAGCTGAGCCGGATACGGCACATTGCTACGTTCTACAAGGCGTTCAGCCTGGTGCCCAAGGGGCGCCATGAAGTTCATATTTGCATGGGAACGGCCTGTCATGTTCGCGGGGCGACCCGGGTCCTCGATAAGGTGCAGGATTTTACGGGTCTCAAGCCCGGAGAGACGGACTTGGAGTTGAAGTTCAGCCTGGAAACGGTCAACTGTCTCGGTTGCTGCGCCCTCGGACCGGTGATGGAGATCAACGGGAAGACGCACGGCAAACTCTCGCCGGGTCAGACGGCAGACGTGCTCGGGGCCTACGAGTAGAGGCAAGCTATGGCGCGCATAAACTCGTCTGAAGAATTAGCGAAGGTCCGGCACGACGTATTGGCCAAGCGAGACCCAAAGGCGCCGCGCATGTCGATATGCGCGGGCACGGGTTGTTTGGCTTCTGGCGCGAGCCAAGTCGTAGCGGCCGCGGAGCAAGAGATTGAACAACAGGGGCTGAAGGGCTCGGTAGAGCTCCGGGGAACCGGCTGTCATGGCTTCTGTGAGAGGGGTCCCATCATCGTCATGGACCCGGAGGAGACGTGCTATCTCCAGGTGGCGCCTGAAGATGTCCCGGAGATTGTCTCTCAAACCTTGAGGGAGAAGAAGGTCGTAGAGCGGTTGCTCTACGTGGACCCGACTACCGGCGACAAGGTGCCCAACGAGTCGGACATTCCGTTCTACAAGAATCAAGAGCGGCTTGTTTTCGGTCCGAATCGGAAGATCGACCCGAGGAGCATCGAAGACTACCTCGCCATCGGTGGTTACGAGGCCATGGCCAAGGCGCTATTCGAGATGACGCCGGAGCAGGTTATTGGAGAGGTCAAGGAGGCCAATCTGAGGGGGCGCGGGGGCGGGGGGTTTCCAGCCGGAATAAAGTGGGAAGCGGCTCGCAATGCCCCTGGCGACCCCAAATATGTCATCGTGAATTGCGATGAAGGGGACCCTGGGGCCTATATGGATCGGTCCCTGATGGAAGGAAATCCGTTCAGCGTGCTCGAGGGCCTGCTGATCGGTGCCTATGCCATCGGCGCACATGAAGGGTATGTCTATATCCGTCAGGAGTACCCGCTCGCGGTGGAGAACCTGGGTATCGCCATCGAGAAAGCGGAGCAGTACGGCTTGCTGGGGAAGGACGTGCTCGGCTCGGGTTTCGATTTCAACATCAAGGTACACCGCGGTGCGGGTGCCTTCGTTTGTGGTGAGGAGACTGCTCTTCTCATGTCGCTGGAGGGGAAGGCAGGTGAGCCCCGACCCAGACCGCCCTATCCGGCAGTGAGCGGACTCTGGGGCAAGCCCACGAACATCAATAACGTGGAGACCTGGGCGACGATCCCCCTGATCGTGAATAGGGGAGGCAGTGCCTTCGCCTCAATAGGCACCGAGGGGAGCAAGGGGACCAAGATCTTCTCCTTGGTCGGCAAGATAACCAACACCGGCTTGGTGGAGGTGCCGATGGGCATCACCCTCAGGGATATTGTCTACAAAATAGGTGGTGGCATTCCTGGGGGGAAGAAGTTCAAAGCGGTGCAGACCGGCGGACCCTCGGGAGGCTGTATTCCAGAAGAGCGCTTGGATCTGAAGGTCGATTTCGACGAGCTCACGAAGGCCGGGTCGATGATGGGCTCTGGTGGGATGATCGTGATGGATGAGGATACCTGCATGGTCGACGTGGCCAGGTACTTCATCAACTTCTTGACCGATGAATCGTGCGGAAAGTGTGTTCCCTGTCGTGAGGGGCTGAGGCAGATGCAGAAGATCCTCACGAGGTTCACCGAGGGCAAGGGAAAGGAAAGCGATATTGAAGTCTTGGAGGGGCTGGCGGAGGTGGCCAAAGAGGCGTCACTTTGTGCTTTGGGCAAGACTGGCCCGAACCCTTTTCTGAGCACGTTTCGCTACTTCAGAGATGAGTACGAGGCTCACATCAAGGAGAAGCGGTGCCCGGCGCTGTCCTGCAAGGCGCTGATCGCGACCATCATCGATCCAGAGAAGTGCAAAGCCTGCATGCTCTGCCTCAAGGCGTGCCCTGAAGGGGCGATTGATGGGGGCAAGAAGAAGATCCACATCATTGACCAAGAGAAGTGCACGAATTGCGGAACCTGTCTCGAGGTTTGCCCCTCCCGGTTTGATGCGGTGAGGAAGATATCAGGCGAGCCGGTCCCACCTCCCATTCCTGAAGCGCAAAGGATGATTATCAAGAAGGCAAAGAGGAATGTGACATGACGGAGTTCCTCCTACAGATTGATGGGAAAGAGGTCAAAGCAAGGTCAGGGATGACCGTGCTGGAAGCAGCCCAAAGTGCGGGAATCGCCATCCCGACACTTTGTCACCACGAGAAGCTGGCGCCCTTTGGGGGTTGCCGACTTTGCATCGTGGAGGCTCGAGGACAGGGCTGGACGAAGCTGGTTGTTTCTTGCGTGCACCCAGTCGAAGAAGAATTGGTGATCAAGACGCGTTCGGAGAAGATCGATCGAATCCGTCGCGGACTGTTAGAGCTGCTGCTGGCTCATGCGCCCCACGCGCCGGTGTTGGTGGAGATGGCCCGTGAGTATGGCGCCGACAAGGATCGCTTTGAGCCTGGCGCTTCGTTTTGTATTCATTGCGGCCTATGCGTCAGATATTGTGCCGAGGTTAAGAAGAAGAACGCCATTGGGTTCATTGACCGGGGAATTCGGAAAGAGATTAGCTTCATCCCGGAGATCGCCTCCCAAGAGTGCGATGACTGCAAAGAGTGTTTCCCGCTCTGTCCGACCTCGTATCTGCAGGCGGCCTACGTCTTGACTCAGTCCCTCGCGTTTCCCTCGAAGTCGTGAAGGGCCTCTATCGAGGCTTCCGTCTGGGAGCTGAAGCTCTTCGCGCCTGGGCGGGCGGGGTTTATCCCCGCCCGTGTCAGTTGATGGAAACCCTAGACCTGAACGAGCGGCCTGGTTAAGGATCGCGGCAGAGCAGCGATAGTGGAGGGACGAAATGATCACGGCAGGCATCGATTGTGGCGCGAAGAACGTGAGGGTGGTCGTGTTTGGCGACGGCAAGATGCTCAGCAAGAGTGCGACGCCCGCTGGCGTGGACACCTCCACCGCTGCAGAAAAGGCCTATGATGCAGCGCTGGAGAGCGCTGGGGTCAGCCGCGACGAGGTCGAGAAGGTGCTCGCCACTGGAGCCGGTAAGAGCGAGCCAGCCTTCAAGGCTGGGGTGATCACTGAGGTGCGCGCCGACGCTCGGGGCATTCATTTTCTCAACCCTGAGGTGCGCACGGTCATCGATGTCGGTGCCGAAGAAGGGCGAGCGATCAAG
>JAUVCD010000234.1 GCA_030590865.1 Myxococcales bacterium
CCGCACGAATTTTCCGGCGGCCAGCGCCAACGAATCTCGATCGCCCGCGCCATGGTACTCAAACCCCGCTTCGTCGTGCTCGACGAGCCGACCTCGGCCCTCGACAGCGCGGCCGCTGCCCACCTCGGCGAGACGATTCGCGCGACGGCCCGGAGGGCGGCGGTGATGGTCGTCGCTCACGGTCGCGGCCTGCTCGATCTTGCCGATGAGGTGGTCTGGCTAAGGGGATCGGGCGGCCTCCTGACGGCGACTGAAGAGCGGCTGCAACCGGCCCGGCCTGATCGCTCATTGGCGCCGGGCCCGCCGTCCTCCGAGCAGCCGGACGCGCAGCGCAAGGCAGAGCAGGGCGAATAGCACCGGCGCTGAGGAGCGCGCGTCGGTGTGGAAGACCGCGCAACCGCCGACCGCCCGCCTGGCGGACAGCGGCGGCGGCCCCCACGGTGCGGGCGCGGAGGGCCTCGCCTGGACTGGGGCCGCGGCCGTGGTGGGCGTGATGGTGATCGTGGCCCGTGCCTCGTTGCCGACGGTGTCCTCGGCGACCACCGTCAACACCGTCGCCACGCCGGGGGGCAGGGCGCTGACGCGGAAGTCGAATGGGGACCGGAGCAGCCCGATCAGCTCGCGTCCGTCGACCAGCAGCGCGGCGCGCCTGACGCCAGTGTCGTCGGAGATACTGGCGCTGACGGTGACCGAGGTGCCGGTGAGGGCGTTGTGGGTCGGGCTGAGGATGCTGACCCGCGGCGGGCCGTGGTCCCGCACCGGGGTGGCGCCGTCCTGGTATACATCGCCTCCGGCCTTGGTGGTGATCCAGGCCGCAAAGGCGTCCACCCGTGCGTCCTGCCCTTCGTTTCCGCAACCACCGACCGACGAGGAGTGCACGCCGACCTGGACCTCGTACCCGTTGATCGTCGCGAAGCTCGGCCCGCCCGAGTCGCCGCTGCAGATGTTGCCCTGGGTCGGGCTGTGCCCGAAGAAGTGTAACTCGGTGGCGGTGACCCGGTCGATGGTGTGGGTGGTGAGCCGCTTGACGCCTGAGTCCTTGGTCTCGTCGTCGGTGCGCCCGTAGCCGACCATCGTCGCCAGGTCACCGGTGACGGGGAGCCCGCTGTAGGTGCCAAGCCCATCGTCGTCTGGCGAGCTCAGATTCGGCCGGATGGTCGCCTCTGAAGACCGCACCGACACGCTGTTCTGGGTCTCCTGGTCAGCCACCACCGTATAAAATGTCCTGGGTTGAACCGCCTTGCCCTCGTTGAGGTTCTTCGCAAAGTCGTCACCCAAGGTTTCATCCACGTCCTGGAGCACCGGCACGAGCGCGCCACTCTGGGTTTCGCACACCCACCGGTGGCGCTCCAGGTTGCCACTCCACAGCTCGCCGATCCCCGGCTTGAACGAGGTAGTGAACTCGTAGGACACAGCGTCCGCGTCGCTGGCGCTCGCCTGAGAGGAAGCAGCGCCGGCGAAAGCCGGCATCGTGCGGCTAGTCGAGGTACCGGCCACGGCATCGATGACGTTTTGCAGCTCGGTCTTCAGCGTCGACAGGTCGTCAGCGAAATAGGCCTTCGGCGTGCCACCCTCATAGGCGATGCGCGACAGCGTGCAGCAAGCCTCGAGCGCACCGCTAGGATCATCGCAGAGGCCGCCGGAGTTCAAGTCGCTAGGCATGCTGATGGTGTTGCAGTCGACGCCCGCATCCGCCGACAGACCGAAACCGACCGCGAAGGTGAGCACCTGGTCGTTGGGGTTGCTCGGGTTGGCCAGCACGCCAGCAATCTCCCAGGGTTCATCGAAGGGACAGTTGCCGCCAGTGGCTTCACAATAGGGTCGCAAATCGAGGTTTGGCTCCCCATCCGAGAGCACCAAGAGGTAACTCTTGCGGCAACCATCAGCGAACATCGGGTCCATCGCAGGCCCGAAGTAGTTGCTGTTGTCCAACGGATCGAGCGACGTGTCCTCGCGGTAGTAGACGTAGGCGTCGGCCATCATGGCGGCCAGGGGGGTGGCGCCGTAGGGCCGCATGGTCAGCAGGGCCTCCTGGATGTGCGCGTTGGTCTCCGTGATTTCGAGGGTCGTAGCGTCCGAAGGACCCAGGGGGATCATCCGGCCCTCCCAGGGTGGTGCCGCTGCGTTGCGCGCCCCCACCTCGAGCAGCTTCACAGCACAGTTCGGCAACGAACCCGTGACCGGCGAGCCGGTCCCCTGCCAATCGTTGTAGTAGCTCCACATCCCCGCGATGCCATCGGCATAATCGACCAAACCACCAGACACCCCGGTGCCCCCATCGGGCAGCGGATCGAAGGTCATCAACCCGAAACGTACACGGTCGACATAGACGTCGAGCAGGCCGTCGGAGGACTGCTCGAAGGGCACCGTACACGCTTGGCTGGGGTTGCCGTACTCGTGGTAGTTGATGGCCGTGGAGGGCCAGTCGTAGATGTTGACCGGGAGAGTCCCAGGCCCAGCCACGCAACCATTGGACACGATCCGGTGGTGGGGCAGGAAGTAACCGCTGTCATAAGGCAGGTCACCGCCCAGGCCATACTCGGTGCCAAAATCGGTGCTGGCACGATCCTGAGCGTAGCAACCCCGACTATCCACGCTGCCGGTCAGCGCGGTCACCAGCGTGGCCCAGCGGTTGAGATCCGAGGTGCCGGTCGGGCTGCAGACCGAAACGGGGTCGCCGTTGGTCAGGTACTCCATCGATCCCGAGGTATCGACCAACAACATCAGGTTGGGCAGCGGCGGGTCGACATCGATCTGGGCAGAGGTGGGCAGCGTCCAAAGGGCTACGCTTGCCGCCGCCGCCGACGCATAAAGTGCCTTGTACATCGTTCCCATCGCTATTCCCTCAGTTGCTCATCAATACCGGGCCGAGTACGACGTGAGCGCGACTAGACTCGACGCCCGCCGCTGTCGCAGAAGCTGTGTCCCAGGTGCCGGCCGCCATCCCGGTGGGATTGGGCCGAACCAAGCCGATGGCCGAGACGGTCACCATGGCGTAGCCGAGCTGGCCCTTGGTGGCGTCGTTGCCCGGCAGGATCGGCCATGCCGGGTGCCAATCGGTGACCTCGATCCGCATGTCCCCTTCCAGCGGCGAGGCGCCCAGACTGCCTGGCACGACGGTCGCCGGGTAGGTGCCCGTAGGCGGCTGAATCAGCTCTTGGCTGCTATAGGTCTGAGCGAGCGCATTCAGCTCGCCGTAGCCATATTGGGCGCAGCTCGGCGTCTTGTCGGCCGCCACCAGGTCCGCAAAGCCCACACACTGGGTGCTGCCACCGCTGGTCATGTTGGTGCTGTGCACCTGGGCGTTGAGCCCCAGCTCCCCCACCATGGCTAGCACCGCATAGTCGGCCACGTAGTGGGTCTGGGTAAGCTGCCGATTGAAGCCGCTGGCCATGGTCGAAAGGCTCGCGGAGCGCACCGCAAAGATGCCCAGACCGGTGAGCAGGGTCACCACCAACATGACCACGAAAACGGCCGCGCCGCGCTGACCGGAAGCTCGACCTGCTCGGGTGATGGGGCTGGAAATTCTGTGCCTGGGGCCATTCATCATCAACCACCCACGTTCGGCAGCGCCACGTCCGCAACGAGCGTTCGCATGCGTGCAAATCCAAGGCCGGTGCCCAGGGAGAAGCGCAGCAAGCCGCCCCCCCCAGTGGACAGGGCCACGTCTCGATCCCGCTTGGACGACCGGGTGCTCAGCCGAATCTGCACCGCCCGAATCCGCTCAGGCATACCGCCACCGGTCAGGGACGCTCCGATGGTGTAGACCGACGCAGCGCCGATGGGGTGACGAACAATCGTTGGGATGGCATCGGGCGAGCCACCTGGCTGGGCCTCGGTGATGCCGAACTTCAGATCCACCGCATACTCGGCGAGAACCTCGAGAGACGTAGCGATCTCCGCGTCGTCGGCATCGAGCTCCACTCGCACCAGCTCAGTGCGCGCGACGGGTGTCTCGCCCTTGTGACTCGCCACCTGGCTGTGGCTGGCCGAAGCATAGAGCCCGGAGTAAGCGGCGTAGACGCCCTCGACCAGACGGATGTCGTAACGATATCGGACGATCGGGTTGACCAGATTGCCGATGCACGGAAGCGTGCACCCGCAAACGCCGTCAGCCCCCTTGGTGGGCACCGTCGGAGTCGGCTCGAGCGACACGCGCGGGTGGGTCCCGGTCATGTTGAGACCAGAGATTACTCCGTAGGCCTCGTGCCCTTCGCTATCGACGATGCGCAAGAACCGGCCGGCGACGAAAATGTCGTCGAGCATGGTGAGTGGATTGGCGGCCGCGAGCTCGGTGCGCCACATGGCGCCATCATCTTGCAGCCAAATGTCCCAACCGCCGGTCGAGCCAGCCGCCATCGTATGAATGGTAAATTGCTCGGTGGTCCCAAACATGCCGCCGATGATCAGAGCATCTGGCGTCCGGCCATTAGCGAACATCAGTGAGTCTGGATCGCCATTGTCGTTCTCATTGATCTGAATCGAGGCCAGCTCCTTCATGCCGGCCGGCCAGGCACCGAAGGAGCCACAAAGAGACGCGTCGATCATCTTGCTGACCTGCACGTTGTCCATGGTCTGAAAGCCAGCGCGGCGCAGATCGCCCTGCAAGCGCGTCATGCCGATCATGGTCCCCAACTGGGCGGTGCTGATTTCCGACTCGGCCCGGAAGAAAGTGGTGGCGTTGCGGGCCAACAGAAAGGCCGAACCGGCGATGACCAATCCCGCCATCATGGCGATGATCATCTCGATCAGCGTGAAACCACCACTCGAGCGGCGGGTTCGCATTCTGCGCAGCAAGTGACGCACCCGTTGATTCGTCACGGTGAGCTCGGCTGTCATGGCCAATTGTTGTGGATGACCCATTGCTAATGACTAGTTGCTGCGAATAATCCCGGTGGCGAGGTAGACGAAGTGGTAGCGAAGCAGCGCGTTGGCGGTGCCGATCTTCGTGACATAGCTCGGCGTGTTGTCGCACAGCGCCGCACCATCAAAGGTGCCGGTGTTACTCGCGCCCTGAGCGTCGGCGTAGCGCAGCCAGTACACCCGCACCTCGGCGCGCATGGTGTTCTCGGTGAGCCGGGTGAGCCGGAGATGGGTGCAGTAGGCCGCCTCGGCGTCGGTTTCGGTGTCCCGCCCCAACACGTCGGCCTGAGCCGAGATGTCCTCGGCGGTGACACTGGCAGGCAGGAACCACCCACCTGTCGTGTTGAGCCAGCGCGTATTCGAGAGGGTCGACAACCCGTTGAGCACCTTCCAACGCAAACCGTCGACCCGCAGCCGCTCGATCCAAGCGCTCGCAACGGCATTCCCCGTCGCCAAGGTGCGGGCTCGCACATTGCCAACCAGGGTGGCCTTCTGCATGGCGATGACGCCGGTGGCGCCAATAGAGAGAACCGCCAAGGCCATCATGATCTCGATCACCGTGTAGCCGAGCTTGGCCCGGCGCCTGCGTCCTCTGGAGGGGCTGATCTTCGTCATCATCAGATCTTCGTGACCAACCGGGCCACGCCGTTGGGCGGCAGGATGATGAAGCGTCTCAACGCGGTCGTGGTATTGGCCACCTGGATTCGCGGCACGCTGGCCAGGGGCAAGAAGTTACCGGCCGCGCTGTAGCGAATGAAGGTGCGTCCCCGAGGGGTGTAACAGATCTCAACGTAGGGCAAGGTTCCGCCCTGAGCGTCCTGGAACTCGGCGGCGGCAGGCTCGAAGCGCTTACGGCGCTCGTCGAAGGACATCACGTAGCGGCTGGTGGCGGACGTGTCGATCCAGCTGGTGGCCGCGCAGCTCGTCGAAGGCAGCAAGGCCAAGTCCGGGCCGCCTGAACCGAGCACCGCCTCGCGCATGGTCAAGTGACCGGCAGGGTTGGCCTGGGTCGGCATGCTGGCGGCGGCGTTCCAGCGCACCACGATGGCGCTGCCCCGCCCCATCGCCCGAGCCCGGGCGCCGCGGTACATATCCGCCATCTGCTGAGCGGCGTCGCTCACCCGGCGATCGCGCATGAGCCGCACGAAGCTCGGTGATGCGGCCGCCGCGAGAATGCCGATGATGGCCACGACGGTCAGCAACTCGGCCAACGTGAAGCCCCGCTGCAACCGCCGAGCCCGTGCCAACGGAACGATACGCCGAGCCAACCCCTTGCTCGTCTTGCCTCGGCGCGTAGATTGCGATGCTAATACAGAAATCACCAAGGGTAAGGCAAAGCAAGTGCTATGCCTTGAAAGGCCTCCGTCATTTCCAACACTTGGATAGCCTTGGCACCCATGAACGCAGTTCAGCTGGCAAAGGATTGCGCCACCTATGAAAAAAGTGCTGACCCCAGGGGTCTGAGGAACTGTATGGAGAGACCTGAGCCTCACCTGGGGACGGGGTAGGATATTCTCGTATAACGGAATATATTTCATGACATACGACTGCAATTGGACCTCGAGGCTGGGCGCCTCTGGGGTGCGTTTCTCGCGCTTCTCGGCGGCTCTGACGCTGGGCTTCGGATGGGTCGTCTCGGTCGGTCTGACCACCGGTTGCGACGAGGACCCGCCACCTCGCCAACCGCCGCCTCCGCCCACCAAACCGGTTACCTGTGACGCCAAGCCGCAAGCCAACGATCCTAGCAACCTAGCGCTCATGCCCCCAACTACCGGAGGCTTCTGCATCGATCCGACGGGCAGCGACCGGGGGTATGGCGAAGGCACCAAGAACCAGCTCGGTGAGGGCTGCCAGAAGATGTTCAACGGCGGTTGTGACATCTATCAACGCCACGGCGTCACCCGGTTGGTCCAGGTGCGCTATGTGGACGGGACAGGCAGTGGTGCGACCATCGACATCGACTTGTCGAAATTCGGCAGCAGCGCGAAAGCCTATGCGATGTACACGATGCGAGTGGTCGGGGACGGCGATCCGGCCCACCCGGACACCCCGACGCCCATCGACGGGGGAGGAGCAGCCGCCATCGGCATCGGCGCCGCCACCTTGTGGCGCGGCCGCTTTCTCGCTGAGATCACCTACAGCGACCCGACCGGATCGGCTGAGCAGATTAGAAAGCGGGCCGGCGATCTCTTGCCACCGCTGGTCAAACAGCTCGGTAGCAAGATGCAGGGCAAGCTCGAGCTGCCCGCGCCCGCCCAAGGGCTACCGGCGGACAAGCGCCTCGACCAGGGGATTCGGTTCCTCACCAAGGACGTCCTAGGCATCACTGGAACCGGTGCCGGCGCCTTCGGATACTACCGAGAGGGGTCCAAACGTTGGCGCATCGTCAGCATCGTCAAAGACGACGACGAGCAAGCCAAGGACGTGTTGAAGACCATCGCGAAAGTCGCGGGTGCCACCAAAGAGAAGAACATCGGCGATGGCGCCACGCGCATCATGGTGCAACGATCGGGAGGCGCACAAACGGAGTGGATCATCGCCCAGGCAGGCCCCCGGGTGCTCGGCGTGGGGGATGAAGAACGGGTGCTCCAAGACGGCATGAGCGCCGAAGAGCACCGCAGCAAGGCCCTCAGCCAGGACGAGAAGCGGAGCCTACTGAAGCAGATCCTCGCAACCGACTGAGAGGCTCGCGCCCCAGCCGGCGCGAGCTCACCTGCCCCAGAGCTAGAACGTCCGCAGAATCACGTGGTAGCCGAAGGGGGTTTCGACCACCCCGCTCACGCCACCGCGCTTCAGCTTCTCCACCGCTGCCTGGAACTCGGGAACCATCGATCCCTTGCGGAAGCGGCCGAGATCGCCACCCCGGCGCGCCGCTCCTGGCTCGTCGGAATACTCGCCCACCAGCTCGGAGAACTTCTTCGACGCGTCGACAATCTTGGGGTTGGCCTTGGCCAGTGCGACCGCCTTACCCGCGGCCTCGGCGGCGCGCTTCTGGGCCTCTTCCTTTGTGCGGGTGATGGCACCGCCAGCCCGCTTCGACCCCTTGTATTGCACCAGCAGGTGCTTGGCGCCGTAGACGTCGCCGCTTGGAGCTTTGTCCTTCTGCGCCCCTAGCTTGCGGTTCGCTTTCGGCTTCACCAGCTTCTTGACCGGTGCCGCGGTGGTGACCTCGGCATGGCCCTGGTCGTGGTCCGCCGGCACCGCGGCGAGGAACCCGAGCGACTTGTTGAAGAAGCCGAAGACACCCAACACGCCGATTAGGAGCAAGAGGGCAAGCACGGCGTGAGGAGTCCACCAGAACGGGTCGGCGTCGGCACCTTCCTCAGCCCCGAAGTCGTCGTCCCCGAACTCGTCGTCCTCGAACTCGTCGTCCTCGTCCTCGGCCTCGTCGTAGTCGTCAGACTCGTCGTCGTAGTCGTCGTCGTCCTCGTCGTACTCCTCGGACTCGTCGTCGTCATCGACCGCCTCGTCCTCGTCATCGTCGAACGAAGGTCCGTCGTCGATTTCGTCCTCGTCGTCGTCGAAGCTCAGCCGATCCTCGAACTCGTCGTCGTCGTCGAACGACAGCTTGTCCTCAGCCTCGTCTTTGCCTTGTTCTTCGTCTTTGTCCTTCTTCGCCATCTCAGAACCCTCGCGCCTCAGCCCGTTGCCCTACGAATCGTTGTACCCATCTCCGCTCAAGCCAGCAATTGTGCCCATGCCTTCGCCACGACGGTATCGGACCGGCCCTTGACCATCGTCCTTAGCGCGATTCTTCCGTCGCCTACATCCCATCCCTTAGTCACGATGGTATCGCCAGGCCAGACAGGCCTGCGAAACTGCGCTGACAGGGAGCGTAGTCTGCCCGCATCGCCGCCGCCGCTCTGTTGGATCACCGCCCGGGCGACATGTCCGTACGTGCACAGCCCATGAAGGATCGGCCCGTCGGTGAAGCCAACGCTGGCCGCAAACTCAGGATCGGCGTGTAGCGGGTTGGTGTCACCGCTGATGCGGTACAGCAACGCCTGCTCCGGGCTGGTGGTTTGCTCGACGATCCAGTCGGCGTCGCGGTCTTGGGGCAGCTTCGGAGCATCGTCACGAGGAGGACGGGGGCCGTCAAAACCACCATCATCTCGCAAGATGATGGTCCACTCGGTGTCGAACATGGGCTCGCCGCCCTGGGTGCTCTTGGTCTCGATGACCAGCTGGGCGAGCCGCTTGAGGTCATAGATACCCGCAACGCTCCCAACCGTCTCGAGCCTGCCCTCCGGCGAAACGGGGCGGTGGGCCACGATCGTCTGTCCACCATGAACCACCGTCGCCAGGTCGACTCCCGCAGCCTGCAGCAGCTCGACGACGACGTCGAAGGCAGGGACCACGGCATAGGTTGGGAACACCCGCATCCCGCCCGGATAGCCTTCGTAGAGGTAGGCCAGCTCATCCCGCCGGGCGCCGATGCCCAGCGCGTAGGCGGCCTGGTCGCGCCAGTCATACTCGTGGGTGTGCGTCGAGCTCGTCGCGCCGACCTTGCTGACATCCAAGGACAAGGGGATCTCTCTGTGACGGGGCACGCCCGCCGCTGAAGCTACGGAGGCGTACTTGATCCCTGCACCGGGAGTCAATGGGGGGAACCGCCAGTGTGGTGAGTTTGCAACTCACCACAGAACCAACACAGCAGTTCCTGCAGTCAATAGGTCCACAATCGCGAAAAAACCACCAGCTCTCGCCCGTCTACGGGCTGGTGGTTCTGCAGCGAATTGCGGACTCAGGACACTAGATGGGCAAGAGGTAGCCAACCACCAGACCGACGTCGAGACTGTCGACGCGCCCAGCCAGCGACGCCAGATCACCGAGGGGCGTGGCCTCGCGCTCGGTGGGCAACAGCCAATTGGAGTAGCGAACGTGAGTACCGAATTTCCACCGTTTCGCAAACCGCCAGTCCACGCCGGCGCCGAGCGCCGCTGCGAAGCCTTCAGTGCGCAGGGACACGGCCCGGGGGCCCACGAAGTCGGTGTCTGCATAGGGGTCCCGGTCCGCGAGGGTCGTCCACGAGTCGTTGACGATGACGAAGCCCATCGACGCGCCAACCCAGGAATCCCAGATGGCGAGGCGCGGGAGGTAGTAGCGGAAGTGACCTTCCACCAAGAAATAGCTGCGTGAATGCTGGCGTTCGAGCGAGTCGTGACCGGCGCCGGTGGTGGGGCGCAGCCCGAAAGCCCAGGTGATGCCTCCACCAAAACCGAAGTTGTCAACTCGAGCCAAGCTTTGAAGCGCGAAACCGAGCGCCGTCTCGGCGGGCTCGCACTCCGGCCCATTGGGGCCAGACACAGGACAAGCCTCGGCTGCCGGCAGGGCCAGCATGCCGACCCCTAGCTGGAAAGCGGCATGGGGACCGAGCTCGCCGGCCCAGCGGTCGTTCCCCGCCGCCCGATCGTCAGCCTCAGGCGGCTCGGTGGGCGCGGCGGCAGCCTCAGGCTGCCCCGCCGCGGGGCTGGCGCAAAGCAGGATGATCCCGCCAGCAAGAGCCACGGCGCCAAGTGGATACCTCCCGGCGAGCACGCTTTCAGCGTACTGCGGCCCCTGGTCGGAGACAATCGCAGCCGCGGTGCGCCGCTGATCCAACCGGCCAGGCGGTCCTGAGGTCCTGGCGGCGGAGAGGCCACCTGAGGGCATTGTCCGGTAGTTATTGGTCGTGGACCCATGCTCTCCAAACGGCTACGACCCGGTTGCCGTGGCTGGGCCTGACCGAGAAAAGCACCCGAACGCGAAGGCCCAACCGGCGCCTTCTGACGACCAGGACAGATCCGCCGCGCCGGAGAGCGCCGCAGGATCGACCCCGGGGCAGGAACGTCAGCCAGCCGTCGAGAGTGAGGGTGAGGGTGCCCAACCAACCTTGCCCGACGTGGACACGGCCCCTCGGGCTGGCTCGGAGACGCCTGACCAGGGCCCGGGCAAGGAAGCGACCAGTGACGCCCTAGCAGGGGCGTACCAACTCAAGCTCGACGTATTCGAGGGACCGCTCGACCTGCTGCTGCACCTCATTCGCAAGCACGAGCTCGACATCCTAGACATCCCGGTGGGCTTCATCACCGAGAAGTACCTCGAGTACCTCGACCTGATGCACTCGTTCCACATCGACGTGGTCAGCGAGTACCTGGTCATCGCCGCCACGCTCACCTACATCAAGTCGAAGATGCTATTGCCGCCAGATCCTTCCCTGGAAGAGGGCGAGGACGGCGAGCTATTCGATTCGGATCCGCGCGCAGATCTGGTGCGTCGGCTGCTCGAATATCAGAAATACAAACACACGGCGGCCCAGCTCGGCGACCGACCGAGGCTCGATCGCGACACCTTTGCGCGCGGAACCGACGAGCCGGTGGATCCTGGCCCCACGCGACTGGCGCCGCTGAATGTGTTTCGCTTGTTCGACGCTTTCGAGCAGGTGCTGAAGCGGGCCCATCAGACGGCGGACCACCACATCCTCTTCGAGCGGGTCAGCATCACCGAGCGCATCATCGAGCTCACCGAGCTGCTGAGCGGCCAGCGGCGGGTACGCTTCGCCGACCTGTTCACCACCCAGCAGGGCGGCCCAGGGGCCATCGAACAAAGCCGGCTCGAGCTCGTGGTCACCTTTCTGGCTTTGCTGGAGATGTGCAAGATGGGGGTCGCGACGATCGCCCAAGACGAGGGGCTGGAGGACTTCCACGTGGAATTCGCGGCCAAGCGACTCGCCGGTGACGCCATCCCCCAAGCCGCGCCGGAACCAGCAGCGGATGAGGGTATGGACCACGAGTGGGACGACCGTCCCGAGCCGCGAGCTGACGACCAAGGAGCCGCCGTGCAGCCAGAACCGATCGGCGAGTCCGGCCGCGCCACGGCGGACACCCCGGCGACGGATGACGAGCAGCCGATTCGGAGCCGCGAGGCCGCTGGTGGCTCGGATGGATCACCAGCCTCGGGTGATGACAGCGAGACACCATGAGCGATACTGACGCCACGAGCTTTCGCAGTGCGGCCTGGACCCAGATCCAAATGGCCTCCAATGAGGTCACCCGCAGCCACACCAAGGGAGCGCTCGAAGCGCTCATATTCGCAGCCCCCGATGCCGTCACCCTCAGGGAGCTCACCAGAGCGACGAGAGCAAAGCGAAAGGCCGTCCTCGAGATCATCGACGAGCTGGCGGAAGAATACGCTGAGCGAGGCATCCAGCTTCGGGACACGACCCGCGGCTACCGCTTCATGACCAATCCGACTTTCGCCAAGCAGGTGCGAGTCATTACCGGCAAGAAGCCCCTCCGCATGACCCGCGCCCAGCTCGAGGCGATGGCCATCATCGCCTACCGCCAGCCGGTCACGCGGCCGGAGATCGACGACATTCGCGGCGTGGACTCAGGTCCGGTGCTGCGCACCTTGCTCGATCGCGATCTGGTCCGAGTGCTGGGCAAGAAAGAAGAGCCAGGCCGCCCCCTTCTCTATGGAACGACCGACGGATTTCTCGATTTGCTGGGCCTCAAGTCGCTGTCCGATCTGCCGACGCTCCGTGAGTTCACCGAGCTCAGTGACGACTCGCGAGACACCTACGAGCGGCGCCTAGGTGAGACTGCCCCAGCAGATGCCATCGAGTTCGATGACCAGCCCGACGCGCCCATCGATCCGACGGTGCCAACGGAGGACGAGCTGGCGAAGCAGGAGGAGGAGCTGGCGAAGCAGGAGAACGAGGGCGAGAGCGTGGACGAGGAGGAGGGCGAGCCGTCGGAGCAGGATGGCGAGGACGAGGACGAGCTCGAGGACGACAACGACGACGAGGACGACGACGACGACGAGGACGACGAGGACGACGAGGACGAGCTCGAGGACGACGACGAGGACGAGCTCGAGG
>JAUVCD010000151.1 GCA_030590865.1 Myxococcales bacterium
CCTCGCTCAGGGCGGTGCGCAACTCGGCCACGTCATCGGCCTCGATGGGTAGGGTGCCGCTGAGGGCCTGAAAAACGGTCACCCCCACTGCGTAAAGGTCCGCGGCAACGGTAGCTGGCATCTGGGAGGTCAGCTCAGGTGCGAGGTACTGCTGGGCCAAGAATGACTGGGGGTCCGCGTCCCAGGGGGGCCGCAGCAGAGAGCGCCCCAGGCCGACGTCAATCACGTCCACGTGTCCAGACTTGGACATCAAGATGTTGCTCGGACGAAGGTTGCCGTGGATCCCGCCAAAATCGTGAACTCGCGCCAAGCCTGCCAGCACCTGGGCGGCCATGGACAAGGTCCGGGGCAGTCCCAAGGGACCTTTGCCCAGCGCGGCGGTGAGCGGCTCGGCCTTCCGCTGCTGGTGGACGAGATAGGCCACGTTCTCGTTGGTGATCCCGCCGGCGGCCAACTCGACCACGTTGCGATCGGTGCAGCGGCGCGCCAGGGTGATCGCAGTCATGAACCGCGGTCGCTGCTCGTCAGTCAGCGGCTCGTTGAAGAGCTTCACCGTGCAAGGCTCTTGGAGCAGCCGGACGCGAGCCTCATAGAGCTTGGCCCACGGCGTCGTGCCGAGAAGCTTCTCGATGCGAAAGCGACCGTGGATGGTGGTGCCGATGGCTGGATCGGCCGTGGCCTCTAGGGTGTCGCCGCTGAGGAAGCAGAAGGCGCTCTCGTCGGGAAACACCAAACCGCACGCCGGACAGATTTTCATAGGAAGTAGCGATTGTAGTCGCCTGGTGATTGCTCTGTCAGCTATCCACTTGCCCGCTGGGCCACTTGATCGCTCGACGCCCCCTCGGCAGCGTCATCAGGCAGGGGGGGAAGGGCGGTCTCTGGGTCCGTTCCAGGGGCGACGTAGTAGACCTCGGTGGTCGGCGGATAAGTGTCGGTGGTCTTCTCGATCCGATCGGTGCCGTCGGTGTAGGTGATGTGCCGTATTTTCTCGACGGTCACCCCTGCAATACCCTTCTGTTTGCGAATGACGCGCCCCTCTGCCAGCCAGTGGGCTTGTCGGATTTTTCGCTTGTAGGGCCGCACACCCACGGTGGCGGCGGCATACTCGACACGGGCAGGTCGCTTGGCGCCCAACAGCTCGAGAGTCAGCGTCCCCTGGTCGACCTGGGCCCGCAGCACAATCGGAAAGTCGAAGGGGTTGCGGAGCTTCATGTCCACGTGGGGATAGGCCACCGTCGCATCGAGTCCCAAGCGGACATAACCGCTTGGGCGGGAATGTGGGCTCCGTTGGGTGATCTCGAGTCCAGCCAGGTAGGCCGCCGCGTGGAAGGTGCTGGCGACCTGGCAGGTGCCACCGCCGATTCCCATCCGCAGCTCGCCTTTATAGATCTCCCCGGCCTGGGCAAAACCGTTCTCGATGCTCCGGGGACCGACCAACTCGTTGAAGGACAACACCGCGCCAGGCATCATCAACTGGCCATCGAGCTGTGCGGCCGCCCGCGCGATGTTCTGTGCCCGGCCCGCCTGACTGCCCAGGAAGGCGAAGCGAGTCTGAAAGCGGGCCAGGACCGTCGAACGGTCGATGCTCGTCACCACCGCAGTGGTCACGGCGGGGTCGACCTGCCCGACCGGAAGCCTCACCTCGGTGCTGCAACGACCGACCGCCTGTGTCATCGCTTCGAGAACCGCGTAGAGATCGATCAGCACCCCAGAACGGTGCTCGGTGGCGGCGGCTTTGGCGTGGTCCCACCGAGCGGGCCGAGGCCGCCGATCCCGCTGGATCTTGTAGTCCGCCAGGCGCAACGCCAAGGGCTCGAGGGGGATGCGCAACGGCAGCGCCACGGCAATCTTGCCGCGACGAGCTTGCCAGGCATCGTCGAGCCGCTCCCAGAGCGAGCCGCTTCGGCCAACGGCGCTCAGGGCCGCCGCAACCTGCTCCACGTCGATCGTGGCCCCAAGCTGCCGGAGGCTGGCGCTGTCGATCTGGCCCTGGTCGTCATCCACCAGTGCCATCGGCTGGTCGAGCAACCTGTCGATCCGCTGTCGCGCGACCTGCTCAGGCAGCTGCCCGGGCTGCACGGCGAGGTCGCCGAGCACCACGCCCTCGGCCACCTCGTTGCCCTTGGGGAGCACGTGGCGCACCGCCACAGTGCCGCCAAGGGCCGTGGTGACCCCAAGCAGCGCCGCAAAAGTGACGCCGATCCAACGCTTGCCTCTCATGCCAACCATGGAACGCCGGCCAGGCCGCCCTTCATTCCTTGGCGCGGCTGGACCCAGGCCGCCAGCTTGGCCGGCTGCCGACTCGGGCCGCTGAGCTCAGAGGCCCAGCGCCGCGCGATACACCCAGCCCTCTTTGGACTGGATCTTGATACGATACCAATCCTTGCGGCGGCCCAAAAGCTTGACCCGGGTGCCGCGCACCAAGCGGGCGATCACCGCTCCTGAGCGGGGTTCATCTCGAACCAGGGCGGTGTCCCAGTTGACGGTGGCCAGTCCGCGGGCCGCCGCTGCATCGGCTTCAGCCGCCGCTTCTTCAGCCGCCCCCGTGGGACTGGGTGCCGCTCCGGGAGGGTAAAATTTAAGCGTGTAAAACACTCGATATCGCGAGTACTTATGAGCTATTTTCTCAGGTGAAACATCGCTAATATAGTCGGCGACACAGGCGATGATGCCTCGCACCGTTGTGCTAGGCAGGGCGCTCTTCTTGCCCTGAATGACGCGGATCTCTTTCTTCTTGAAGTCGAGATCGAACCCGATGGCCATCTCGCCCTGCAGACCAAGCGCCGAGGGACAGCTGGTCAGGTGCTCGAGCCTCGAGGCGATGAAGCGATCAATCCGCAGGACGCCGCATTCCTCGGGAGCTAGCTTCTTCTTCCGTTGATAGCAGCGGGTGATCGTCCCGCCGCTGACCACCACCGTCTGCTTGTTCGAGGGGGCGGCGGATGGGACGGACTTGGCGAGGCTCGGCGCCTTTTTGTTGGTGCTGGCAGTGGAGCGCGGCGTGGCAGACGCCAACTTGGCGGCCCGGGTCCGCGCACCTGGCACCTCAGGACCGACGCGAATCCCAGCCACCGTCGGCCAGGCCACGCCAATCACCAGGCCAACGACCGCGAAAATAATGACTCGACGCCACCCCGGCTGGTCCTCTTCAGGCCCGGGAATTCGCACCTTGGTCGAGGCGTCTTGGTCCGCCATTGGTTCTAGCCACGGGTCGTGGCGCAGGTCTCACGAAGTGGATGATCGGCTCTAGATGGGCCTACCACAAACAACGCCCAGCTCTGCAATTGTCTGCCCTCTGTCGGCCCTCTGTCGGCCCGAACGGGCCGCCGGGGGCCGAGTCTCAGTTTGCCGACCCTAAAGGGCATCGATTAGCGGTCTCAGCCTCGATTGGGCCACCGCGAAGGTGGCGTCGATGCCACTGCGGCGAACGAAGAAGACGCTGGTGTTGTGGAACACCTCGCCACTGCCTACCGTCAGCACCACCGGCTCGTCCGGTGCCGAACGAAGCAGGACTTCGATGCGCAGCACCGGATGGTCCATGCCCTCCTGCGGGCCTGCCGCGCCGAGATGGTCGACCCCTTCGGCTAAGAGCTGCTCCAACCCCGTCTTGACCACCTCACCGGCTTGGCTGCTGGGATTGTCTTGGTCGACCCACCTGCTGCCTTGCTTGTCGATGGTCAAGCGGCGGTCACCGCGGCCTGTCAAGGTGAGCCGGTCGATATCGTCGGCGTCGAACATCAGAGCGGCTCGATCGAGCAGCCACCGGCGGGCCAGCGATCCCAGGGTGCGAGGGGCCACGAACACGGCATCGGCGTCATCGTGCTGGGCATAGTGGCCACCCTGGACCTCGGCTCCGAGCACCACGCGCAGCTGACGGGTGACCTCTTTGGTCTCACCCCCTTCAATTCCGCTGGCCGCGACGGCTTTGATGATGCACCAAGGCTGCCCGAGTTGTTGTGCCGGCTGGCGGTGCTCGCTGGCCCAGCGGAGGCCCGCGAGCTTGCGCAGCCGATCGGCGAAGCTGTTGGCCAGGCTCAGGTCGGCGCCCAAGCCCTCGAGCTTGGGCTCCAGCAACGTCCAGTCCCCCTGGGGCGTGCGACTCATGTGTTGATGCTTGCCGTCACAGTCCAGGGTGAGGCTGTGGATGCGACTGAGCGGTAGATCGTAAATCTGGGTCGATCGCAATGCGCTGGGTCTGGGAAGCAGAAAGCTGGCGGTATCGGTCGTGATGGCGAGGACGGCGCCGTCGTCGAGGCGGCGAACATGCACGACACCGTCCCTCGCGGTGCCGACGTCGATGCGCTCGCTCCGTTCGGTCGCCGTGGCCGTTGTGGCGCGCTCTGGCAGGCCGAGGATGCGGACCTGAGCACGGGGCTCAGCCAGGCCCAGCGCACCAAGATCGGTAACCTCCGCCGGGGGCAAGAGTTTGCCCTCGGCGGTGCCGAGCCCCTCGACTAGCGGCTTCATGGTGCCCTTGCCCACCGGCTGGTCGTCGGGCTTGCGCATGTGCCAGCCCTTTTGCGCCCGCGCCAAGTCGACCGTGATGCCCTCCCCACTGAACTCGAGCTCGACGATGTCCCCCCCCGCGGTACCCACCACCCGATGATCGACCAGTTGCTCTGGCGGGATGAGCATCGACTCGGCGACCTGGTCGCTCAGGCAACCCGCTGCAGGTCGAGGCTGGCGCCGCACGATGAGCGTCCCCCCCCCCTCGCAGCGGCCACCCATCACGAGCCTACCGGTCGGCTTGCTCTGGTCCAGAGGGGTCAGCACCAGCTCATGGGCGGCCGGGTCGTCTGCTGCCGGCAGCTCGGTGAAACGGTCGACCTCCAGGCCTCCGAGCACCCGCAGCCAGCCATCGAGCTCCCGGCGGCTCGCCCGCACTTTGCCAATCGGCGCCGCTGCGGTGAGCAAGAAGGCGCCGGCCGTGCGCCCTCCCCAACCGCCGCGGGCCAGGGTGAAGCTCACCTCGGGCCCCTTCAGCTCGAAGGACTGCAGCTCGATGGACAGGTAGGGCACCAGATTGCGTGCCCGGAGGGCGCCAGCTGGGACGTCGAGCGCCTCCCGTAGCTCCTTGGTTACCACATAGGTTTGGGATCCTCGCGAGCCGCCCTCGAGCTCGGCATAGACCGCCCCCGGTGGGCTCGGAGCGTCTTTGCCCAGACGCAGGGTGTAGCTCAGCTTGCCCATCTCCACTTGGACGACCAGCCGGGGCGCGGTGAGACCCAGGACTTGTCGATCCATCCCCTGGATGCGGCGCTCGAAGGCGGCGAACTCGAGAGACACCAGGTACTGGCCCACCGCCTGTTCATCGACGTCGACGGCCATCCCGCCTTCCTCGAGCGACCAGTCGCGCGAGCCGTCATCGCCTAGCGATGAGGTGAGTCGCAGCTCTTGGTCGCCGGTCGTGATGGTGACCTTGGCTAGCTCGTCGACTCGCCAGGCATCGAAGAGCTGGTACTTTCGGTCCGCCGCCTCATCGGTGGTCACCTGATCCCTATCCCAGAGCAACAAGGCGGTGAGCAGGACGGCCCCAACACAGAGGGCGATGGTCGTACCGTGGCGTCGCAGCACGGTCACTCTTGGCTCCCCCGGGCGCGACTCCGGCTCTTGCCTTCCGAGGCGCGGCGCCTGATGAAGATGGCCAGCCCCACCAACAATGTGCCTAGCGGCAAGAACACCAGCACTTTGAGAGCCACCGAGGACAGGGTCTCGGCGGTGATGTTCAAGCCCGTCGGCCGAGCCGCCTTTTTAGGTATGTCGAGCACGATGGGCTCAGAGGCCAGCCATGACACGGCGCTCTCGACGAAGAGGGCTGTCCCACGGGTCTGGGCCTGCTCCCAGTTGCCGCCCCAGATGGCGGCGTTCGAGCCGATCACCACCATCCGCGACCCGTGAGGCTCGCTGGCCTTGGTGGTGGGACGCTCGGCGGCATAGGCCAAGGTCAGCGGCCCTAGATGGTCGCCCTCCTGTGGCTCGGGCTCCGGCTGCTGGTCCCGCCAATGGACGAAGCTCGCCAGCCCCATCCCGAAGGACTGGTCCGAGCTGACGAGCAGGGGCGTTGGCACGACGGCAGCGGAGTCGATGGTCGACAGCGAGCTGGCCACCACGACGACGATGCTCACCGCGCCCTCGGCGGCGATGAGTCCTTCGGTGATCGGATGGCGCTTCGGGGTGGCGATGAACATCTCGCCGGCTCCCATGGCGGTCCGCATGCGCGGATCACGCTCGAAGATGAAATCCTCGTTCTTGCGCACCGCTGCGAGGGCCAAGAGCGGAGCGAGCCCCACCTTGACGAAGCCGGCCTCACCGAGCTCGGGTCCGACGAAGACCAGCGCGTTGCCCCCAAGCTCGACGTAGCGAACGAAGCGAGCCACATCGCCCGTGGCCACCGGCTCGGTGGGGGCCGCTACAATCAAGAGCTTGCAGTCGCCGATGGTGTCCTTGCCCGGCAGCTCGCGCAGCGGTGGCAGGGCCTCGACTTGGTAGTTGAGCTTGTCGAGCCTGCCCCGCAGCGCCAACAAACCCTCAGTGCCCCCAACCTCCAAGGATAGCTCGCCATGACCGGAGGTGAAGCACACTTTGGGAGGGGTGCCGGCGTGGACCTGCGCAATGGCTGCGGTCAAGACCTGCTCCACCCGCGGCCTGGCGCGGTCCTCCTCCCCAGGTTGGACTTCGAAGAGGTCAGCAGCGGTGATGAAATGATGGCGCTCTCCGCGCACCACGATGACCGCTGCGTCTGTGACCACCTGCCCGTTCTCGGTCTTGCCCGCGACGATCCCGAACTTCTGCTGCACGGCGACAAGCTCTGCCGGGTTGCGGTCCGGATCGACGAACTTGGGACGCAAGAGCGAGCTCTCGGCGCGATAGGCCTCCAGCAGGTGACGTAACGTCAGCGTCATCGGGTTGTCGCTGGAGATCAGAACGTAGACCGCCACCGGCTCAGCCATGGTCCGCAAGGTCTGCTCGGTCACTGGGCTGAGCGTGTAGAGGCCAACCTCGGTCCAATCCCAGCGCCGGTAGTGCCGGGCTGCCAGGATGTTGACCACCACCGCCAGGACGATGGCCGCGGTGACTCCGAGGGCGGACGACAGGCGCAGCGCACGGAGCGAGGGGCCCCGGGCCGGCCTCGTCTCGGTGCCCCCTTGCTTGGCTCGACGCTTGCTGCTCACTCGAGCCTCCACGCGTCGACCGCTCGAATGGTGATGAACAAGGGCAGAACGATGGTGGTTCCGTCGAAGACCAGGCGCCGCGAGTCGACCAGGCCGCGAGAGAAGTCGTTCATCTGTGCCCAGACCGACACGTAGCTGCACAGATCACGAGCGACACCTTCAGGAAAGATGAAGGCTCCGATGCCGAGCATGAAGAGGCCAATCAAGATCATGGCGCTGATGATCGCGGCGCCCAGCTGGCTCTTGGTCACCGCGCTGGTCATGGTGCCGATGGCCAAATAGCCGGCCCCCACGGCCAGGACAGCCAAGTAGCCCGAGCCCACCACGTTCCAGTCGACGTGACCGGCCTCGGCGGCGAGCCACATGTAGAGCAGCGTCGGCAGCCACATGATGGCGTAGGTGGTCAGCACGGCAGCGTATTTGCCGAGCACGATGCCGCTGACGCCAATCGGCGCCGTCAGCAACGGCTCGATGGTGCCGCTGCGGCGCTCTTCGGCGAACAGGCGCATCGTCAGTACCGGACAGACGAAGAGCAGCGGCAGATACAAGAGAACCGTTTGCCCGAAGAACGTCTGGACCGGTCCGGCGTCGGGGCCGAGCTGCGCCTGGCCGGCGAAGTGACTGAAGACCAGGTAGAAATGGAGCCCCTGGATCAGCAGAAAGGCCGTCATCACCACCCAGGCCAAGGGGGTGATGAAGAAGGCGAATAGCTCGCGCTTGAAGATGGGCCAGAAGCCTCTCAATGCTCGTCCCCTTCGTCGTCCCGGGCAGCCTTTGGACCCGGCTTGGCGCCGGCGGTCAGCTGGGAGAAGAGTTGCTCCAACGACGCGCTGACTGGGGCGATGCGACGGACGCCGACCTTCGCCTTGGCCAGCGCAAACACCAGCTTCTCGGTGGCCAGGCCCGCGCCCTCGGTGCCGTCCAGGGCCTCGGGTTCGAGGGCCACGTCGAGCAGCCGCGTCCCGGGCTCGGGGCCCTCGCAGCGGGTCACGTTTCGGACGAGTTGATGGTCGCTGAGCAGCGCCGCGGCGGCCTTGCCCGTGCCCCCCACGACGATCTCGAGCCGCTCCCGCTCGATGCCATCGCCTAGCGTGTCCATCGGTCCCTTGGCCACGAGTCGCCCTTGGTTGATGACCAGCAGCTGGTCGCAAGTCGCCTCGACCTCGGGGAGGATGTGGGTCGAGAGCAGCACGGTGTGGTGCTTGGCTAGCCGGCGGATCAGGCCGCGCACCTCGCGGATCTGATTGGGATCGAGGCCTGAGGTCGGCTCGTCGAGGATGAGCAAAGGTGGCGAGCCGATGAGCGCATCGGCCAGGCCGACCCTTTGCCGGTACCCTTTGGACAGGTGCCCGATGAGCACGTCGGCCATGTCCGTTGCCTTCGCCTCGTCGAGCACTCGATCGATCTCTGCGGTCCGCTTGGATCGGGGGACGGCCTTGAGCTCGACGCGAAAGCGCAGGTACTCGGCGACCCGCATCTCGGGATAGAGCGGACAGGCCTCGGGCATGTAGCCAATCTGCTTGAGCGCCCCAATCCGATCCTGAACGATGTCGTGGCCCCCGATGCGCACCGTTCCGCGACTGAAGCCTAGAAAACCAGCAATGATGCGCAGGGTAGTGGATTTGCCGGCACCGTTTGGCCCGAGGAACCCCACCACCGTGCCACGCTTCACCTCGAACGAGACGCGGCGGACGGCCCGAACCGACCCATAGCTCTTGGACAGCTGGGCGACCTCAATCATCACGGAGCGTTAAGAGGAGACAGAGCGTAAAATGGAGACAGAGCGCAAAAAGGAGGGGCTGTTTCCTCCACTCGTCCGCTTAGCCCAGACACCGCTGATTGCAAATGCGTTTGAACGTCTGCGCGTGGCTCTGCTAGGACGGAAGCGGTCGGCCTATGGACCAGCAACTGCTCCGCTCCTACTTCGCCACCATCTACGAGTTCCCGTCGCCGACAGGCACCGTGCGGGCTTCCCTCGATGGTGAGGCGCTAACTGACCTGAGCGAGGTGCCTGAGCTGTTGCGCAGCACCTTCGCCGTTTTGACGGCGTACAATCCTCGGTCCATGCTGCTGCCCAGGCGGGTCAACGAGGCCCGCCAACAAGTGATGCGAGACCTGTTGATTCTAGGGGTCTATCGCGTCGAGCCTTGCATGGGTCACGAGCCGGACAAGAAAGAGAGCGTCTGGCGTGAGCCAGCCTGGCTGGTTCACGGCATGGACCGGGACGAGGCCATCGCCTTCGGGCGCGTCTTCCGGCAAAACAGCATCATTTGTGCCACTGGCGGCCAGCCTGAAATCGTCGTCACCGATCCGACGGCCGACGACGTCGGGCGGAGCTTCGAGGGCAACTGGCGGGTGCGCGCCTGATGACCAGGGGAGAGACCAAACCGATGGGCAAGGCAACGATGCTGGGCTTCACGGGGCTGGTGGCAGTGGGGCTGTTGGCCACCAGCGGCTGCGGCGAGCAGAAGAAGATCAAGGAATGCAACGCCCTGGTCGGGGTCATCAACACGGGGGTCCAGAAGATTCGCAACGTCACCCGCTCGGCACCAGACGGTGGCGCCGCCGTCGCTGAGCTGCGGGCTCTCGCGACAGAAATGGATGGCGTCGCGGCGGCGACCGAGGAAGTCGTGCTCACGCTCCCAGAGCTCAAGAAGTTCTCCACAGATTACCAGGGCCTCGCCACCGAGTTGGCCGGCGCGGCTCGCGAGCTGGCGACGGCGGTAGACAACGTGGACATGGAGACGATGGCCAAGGCTCAAAGCCAGATGGACGGTGTGGTCAAGCGTGAGGATCCGTTGATCCAGTCCATCAACGAGTTCTGCAGAGAACCCTGACGGCGAGCCATGGCGACACTGGTAGAGCTAATTGCTGCAAAGCGGGACGGCGCCGAGCTTCGGGACGAGGACATCGCCCGACTCATCGAAGCTCACGGGACCGGTGATCTGGCCGACTACCAGATGAGCGCCCTGTGCATGGCCATCTACTTTCAGGGCATGAGCGCCAGCGAGACGGCTGCGCTCACCATGGCCATGCTTCACTCAGGCGAGGTCATCGATCTATCGGGCGTGCCGAGGGTCAAGGTCGACAAACACTCGACCGGCGGCGTGGGCGACAAGGTGTCGTTGTGCCTCGCGCCACTAGTGGCGGCTTGCGGTGTGGCGGTGCCCATGATTTCCGGTCGCGGCTTGGGTCATACCGGCGGCACGCTCGACAAGCTGGAGGCCATCGCCGGTTTCAACGTGTCCCAGGACATGGCGAGTTTTGCACGCATCGTCTCCGAGGTCGGGGTCTGTATGATTGGCCAGACCGGCAAGCTGGCGCCGGCTGACAAGCGTATCTATGCGCTCCGTGACGTGACTGCGACGGTCGAGGCCATCCCGCTCATCGTGGCGAGCATCCTGTCCAAGAAGCTCGCTGAGGGCATCGACGGGCTGGTGTTGGATGTGAAGGTGGGCCGTGGGGCTTTCATGAAGACCGTGCCACAAGCGCGCGAGCTGGCCGAAGCGCTGGTACGAGTGGGCGAGGCGGCGGGGAAGAAGGTGAGCGCTCTGCTCACCGATATGGAGGCACCGCTGGGCCGTTGCATCGGCAACGCCATCGAGACCCGAGAAGCCATCGAGGTGCTCCACGGTGAGGGGGCGAGCGATCTGGTCGCCTGCACCTTGGCTCTGGGGTCCGAGATGCTGGTGCTCGGCGGCGTCGCCGCCACCGCCGAAGAAGGAACTGAGCAGCTGCGCGACGCGGTGACCAGCGGGCGGGGCGCTGAGGTCTTCGAGCGAATGATCGAGGCCCAGGGAGGCGATCCCATGGTGGTTGGCGACCCAAGCAGGCTTCCTCAGGCAGAACAGGTCGTTGAAGTGTTGAGTGACCAGGCTGGCGTGGTCACCGCCATCGACGCCCTGGAGATGGGTCTCACCTCGGTGGCCATGGGCGCAGGTCGCACGCGCGCCGATCAGGCGGTGGACCATGCGGTGGGCATCGAGCTGTGCTGCGAACGAAACGAGCAGGTCGAGGCTGGGCAACCGCTCGCCATGCTGCACGTCCACGATCCGATCGATGCCGAGAAGCCCGCGCTTCGGGTCAGGCAGGCCTTCACCATCGATCCCGAGGCATCGACCTCCCAAGCCGCGCCGCCGATCGTCATCGGCGAGGTATCGACGGCCTAGGGCAGGCCGGGCGGCAGGGTGTGGCGACATGCTGCGAGCCCCGGGGCCATCCGATCCGACCAGCGGCGGTGATATGCTGGGACCATGAGATGTTGGCTTTCCGTTGCGCTGCTGGCCGTGGTGGTGGGTTGTGGCAGTCGCTCGGTCGGCTATCTAGATGGGGGTGGGAACAGTAGCCAGCAAGGCGGAAGCGGCGGCCAAGGGGGCGTGGGTGGCAATCCAGGGGGCAGCGATGCGACCACCTTCGGCATCGTGAGTCTGGCGCATTTTCTCGAGGACGGCCCCTACAGCCAGGAGTCGCTGAGCCTGACAGCCGCCTGCTACGGGGAGGACTACGATCCTGAGGAGCAGCAGTGGGGTTACCTCGATACGCGACAGACTCCCGATGGGGTGACCTGCGACATCTATTACACCTCGGGAATGGGTGGCGGTGGCGGGCCGCCCGAGCCCCCTGTCCAAGTTAACGGTGGGCCCATCAGTGCCGGGGCCGGCGATGGCCCCGCTGAGCTGCTGGAGATCGTCTTCAGTGGTGACCAGTATTCGGTGGACTGGCGCACGCCCACCAGCCCAAACCATCCCTGGCCCAGCTGGGCGTCGTCAGGCGCCCTGGCCATCATTTTCGAGGGTGAAGGCAGCGCCGCGGTCGGGGCCTTCTCCAACGAGGCGATCCTGCCCACCATGCCCCTCATCGTCGCCCCTCAGGTGCAGCAGCAACCGGTGCTGCCGGGACCAGAGGGCAACTATGCAATCCGCTGGCAGCCTGGCGATGGGGGCGAGACCATCGTCGCCTTCCAGTTCAATCTCGATTGGGACGACAGCGCTTTTCGGTGCTACCCGCTCCCAGGCGTCACTGAGTTGCTGCTGCCGGGCAGCTGGATCGCCGAATGGACCTGGGGCTCGGGCCAGCTGCTGGTGATCACGCGAAATGAAGTGACCGTCACCGCCGGTAGCGCCGAGATCAGTCTCCGAACCCACCGAATTCGGCAGCGAAACGTCTATTTCGAGATGGCCTGGGATTAGCCGCCAGGCCGAGGCCGGGGCGGGCGCCGCGCTCATCGCCCTGCTCAGTCCTGCCCGAGCGAGTCGCGAAAGACCCCGCGTTCGAAAGCGCTGGGGCGGCGCCTCTGGCTGAACAGCCGCGAGGCCTGGGCCTTGAACAGGCAGCTGACGGCCTTGTCATAGTCAGTGGCTGCGGCGCTGATGCCGGCCTGATCGCCGCCCGCGGCAGCGAAAGCGGCCAGAGCATCGTCGAGGCCGCAGGCGGAGAGGGCCGCAATGGAGGTCAGCGGGGGGACATCGCCGCAACACTTGGTGCGGGCGACCTGCATGCGCGCCATGCGGTACCAGCCGAGCTTGACCCATTCGCGCTTGGCCGCAGCGCCTATGCCAGTGCCGGTCACCATCACCACGCTCATCTTCTTGACGACTTCGCGAGCGTCCGTCTCGCGGCAGACCAGCTCGAGATCGGGTAGCGGCCCGGGCTCATCATCCTGGGCAAAGACCGCCGCCACGCAGCGGCTGAGATCGGCGGCGCGCACCGGGGCTGAGGGTGGCTCTGGGCTGGCCGCGCTGCCCGTTGACGGGGCCGTGGGTTGGGGCGGTGGAGCGGGCGGCTTGGGCCGCTTCGCTGGTGCGGGCTTGCGCGCGCTGGGCTTGGCGACCGCTGCTTGGGTCGGGGCAGGCGGCGCCGGCGCCTTCTTCGTTCGCAGGCCTCGCACCGCCGCGTAGCCGAGCGGACCGCCGGCAATAGCCAGCACGGCTAGCACCTTGACCCAGTTGGGCATGGGCGCTTTGGGTCGGACCGCCGGCGGCGAAGGAGGCTCCGCGACAGGCGCTGGCCCGGCCACTGCCGTGGCCTCGGGGTCCGGTCCCTTGGTCGGCACGCCGAAGGGGAGGGGACCGAAGGTTCCAACGGTCCGCACGCTCGTCTCCGCAGCCTGCTCGATGGTTTCGCCCTCTGGCAGGTCGGGGGCGGTAGCCGAGGTCGGCGCTGGCTTTGCCCTGTCTCGGTCGGTGACCTGGATCAAGGTCGGTCGCTGGTCCTCTTCCTCCTCGTCCTCGTCCTCGGGCTCGAGCTCCTCCAAATGCTCTGGCTCGAGCTCCTCGAGTGGGGCCGGTATCAGGGCCACCACATCGTCAGACAAGGCGACCACCCCGGAGGGCGGTGTTGAAGCCATATCGTCGACCTCGTCGTAGGACTCGACAGCGATGGCCTCGGCAGGCGTATCTTCGGCCAGCTCGGGCTGGGCGAGGAGCACGGTGCCGTCCATCCCCGTCGCTTCGGTGACCTCGCCGATCAGTTGGGTGCCGCCGAAGGGTTCAGGCTCGGAAGGCCCGTCAACCAGCTTGGTGGCGTCGAGATCCGCTTCGGCCGCCGGGGCGGCCGCGTCCAGGTGGCCTCGGTCGTCCTCGCCCAGGCCGTCGGCGGTACCGCTTTCATCGTCCTTGGTCATGACAGTCTCTGGAGAACCTTTCTCTTCGGCTCGCTGCCAGGATGTCTCAGGCCCACCGCTTCGTCGAGTTTTCCGTGCCTCCAGCGCCATGGAGCGGGCCGATTGTACAGCCTGCGTTCACGCCCATGATGATCATCCCAAGGCTATGGCCTGCGCCGCTGCTAGAACGTCCCCTGAAGGGTTGCCGACGTCGGCCCCACGGTTAGCCGCGCCGAGGCTTGCTCCGCCGGGCCGGCCCCGCTGGCCCAGACGATGATCCCGGTCACGGCTACTGCGCCACCGACGCCCATCAACACCAAGGGGAGGATGATCTCAGGCTCATCGTCATCCGCCACCCGCTGGGCGAGGATGGTCGCTCCGATGCCCACTCCGATAATCCCAGGCGTCGCCACGGCCGTGCCGGTCCCCACCAGCGCGCTGTCGACAGGCTGGCGGTCGGCGCCTCCGACCAGCACCAGCGGCAGGCCCACCGCCAAACCGATGGTGCCCAGCGCCGTGAGCCCGAGGGCCGTCTTCGGTTTCGCGGCGGCAGCGGCCACCACTCCAGCGCCGACGAAGGCTGCTCCGGCTACCAGCGACACAATGCCCCCGACCACGTAGTCTGGATATTTCGCTCCCTCGTTCTTCTCGTCGTCGGCCTCTGGGGACGGCGCAGCAGTCTGGGAGTCTGCCGCTGGCTCCGCCGCCCGGACCGCGTCAGCTGGTCCAAACAGGGCTGCGGCCACCAGGAGGGGTAGAAGACGCATGGCGCGCCAGATGCTAGCACGGGCCCTGGTGCGGTGAGCTCGCAACTCACCGGTCGCCAACGGGCCCATGGGGATGGAATGGTGCGGCGGGGTAGGGCGTTGTCCTGGTGAATGATGCTTGGCCTTGGTGATGAGAGCGTTCGTCCTCCGGTGGCGCCCTACTGCGTCCCTTGGGTGGTGCTCGTGGCGCTGCTGATCCTCGGCTGCGCGAGTGCGCCGATTGGGGAGGGGCGCGCTGCGCCCATGGATTCGGGCGACCGGGTCACGACCGCTAGCCCCCAGCCAGCGGGCGAGTCGGCCGCGCCAAGCGTCCTGGTGAGCGCGGCGGTTGGCCAGGCCAAGGCTGCCCCGAGGTCGCAGCGGCCAAGCCCCAATCCTGACGCCTCGTCGCACCGACGGCGGCAGTCTCCAGCGACCAGTCCCCTGCTGGGGCGCCGCCCTTACCAGCTCCATCGTCCCCACGCTCTGGCCGCCGGCGCTCGTCACCCGTTGTTCATCTATTTGCATGGGCTCGGTGCCTCAGGCCGGCGGCTACTGTCAGCCCTCGATCTGGCGGCCTTCGCCGATAGCAAGCAGGTCTTCATCGTTGCGCCAGACGGCACCCGGGACTCCCGGGGGCGCCGCTTCTGGAATGCCTCAGGGGCATGCTGTGATTTTGACCGCAGCGGCGTGGACGACGTGGCCTATCTGACCGCCTTGATCGACGATGTTCGCGCTCGCCAGCCCGTCGACCCCAAACGCATCTATGTGGTGGGCTACTCGAACGGCGGCTTCATGGCCCATCGCCTGGCGTGTGAGCTCTCGGACCGCATCGCCGGCATCGCCAGCTTCTCGGGCGCCGCTTATGACGCCACCGAGTGCACCGCCGAGCCGGTCACCGTCCTGCAGGTGCACGGCGATACGGACCGTGTCGTCCGCTATGGCGGCGGAAAGGTCCTGTCTCTCGGTGACCTGCCGCCCCACCCGAGCGCGCCGGCCAGCGTCGCGGGTTGGGCGGTCCGAAACGGCTGCGGCGCCAGCCTGGAGACCGCAGCGGGCTCGCCGCTGCAGATCTCCGACAAGCCCACCACGGTGCAGCGCCACCGGGATTGTAAGCAAGGCGCCGTCGAGCTGTGGACCGTTCACGGCGGCGGTCACCTGATCGGGATGACCCGCCCTGCCATCGAGGCCACCTTCACCTTCGTGCTAG
>JAUVCD010001110.1 GCA_030590865.1 Myxococcales bacterium
TCGACCGCCGGCGTGGGTCCAGGCTCGAAGACGTAGAGCCGTCCCCGGTCCCGCATGGCCGCGACCACTCGGCCATCGGCCAGCAAGATCAACTGACTGGGAATGCCATCGAGGGCCGTCGAGGCCAGGATCTGCCCACCGTCGATGTCCACCACGTGGATAGCACGGTCGTCTTGATCGGCGACATAAGCCAAGGTGCGATCGCCCCACTCGGCCAATACCACCGTAGAACCGGTACCGGTCTGGCTGACCCCCGTGGGTGTGCCCGCCGGCCCCGCCTGCCGCCGGCAGCTCCGCCCTACTGGATCGGCGTTGGCCACTGCCGGATCAGCGGTGGCTGTGGGCCTTACCCGGATCGACGAGCCCGCCCCGCCACACCCTGCTCCAAGGGCGGTCACCCCCGCGACGAGCAACGCCACAGCGCGGAGCGCTGGCATCACGAGACGGGTGGAGGAAACGGTCTTGCTATGAGCCATCGGCGACCTGCCGCCACGCCTAGCGGGCGAGCGCTGCCAGCCTAGCTTGTCCCAACGAGCATGGGTTGCCAAGGGACGCAACGGGTAGGCACCGCTCGCTCCTTGATCCGTCCCCACCGCCGCTCCCCCGGGCGGGCTGCGAGAGCCCCACAAATCCGACCACGTGGCTCAGGTTGTGTGCCCTTAGAAACCGGTTGCTCCAGACCGCCGAGCATGAGAAGGCCGCTGCCAGACAGAAGGTGGAAGAGCCAATGCGGGTGTTGCTCGTCGACGATGAAGAACTGGTCAGACTCAGCACCGGCCGAGTGCTCCGTTACAAAGGTCACGACGTGGTCGACGCCTCGGACGGTCGACAGGCGCTCCGCCTCTATGGCGAGCAGCGCCCGGACATCGTCATGTTGGACATCGACATGCCCGGACTATCTGGCCAAGAGACCCTGGTGGCGCTACTCGAGCTCGATCCTGAAGCCGTCGTCATCATGATCACCGGACACACCGATCCGAAACAGGCGCGGGCCTTGTGTGAGCTCGGAGCGCAGAGCCTACTGGGTAAGCCATGGAGCCTTGCCGAGCTGATGGACGCCATCGAGACCGCCTCGAAGCCTCGAACCGCGGTAGCGGCCCCGTCAGGACCGGCTGACTGAGATCGTTGACTCAGGACCTCATCCGCCCAGCAGATCACGCTCGATCCGCGGCAGCTCAGCTCTCATTTCTCGATCGCTCACCAACCCGAGGCGAAAGACGAGGACGATGTTGAGGCAACCACGAAAACGGTCGGCAGCTATTTGCAGGCCCGGGGACGCCAAGGTCGTGGGAGCGCTGAAGGCATCGACGACGGTCCGCCCGAGAAAGTCGGCGATCCGCAGCGACCCGGGATTGGACAACACGAACGAGCAGCGCTCCCCGCCCAGCGGCCGCCGAGCCGCCCAGTTGTAGATTGAGGCCGGGAGGTAGCCCGCGTAATCCAGCGCCGCCAGCATTCCGACGTCGAGCTTGGCTCGCACGATCTCACGCCGCTGCCGCGCGAGGCTGGCGACAGCGGTGGCCTCATCGGTCAGCTCCTCGGCATGAAGGGCCAGCATCATCATGCTCAGATTGTTGCCAAACATTCGGCGACAACCCCGCTTGGCGTCGAGCGACACCGGCACGGGAACGAGCTG
>JAUVCD010000328.1 GCA_030590865.1 Myxococcales bacterium
CGAAGGCGAGTCGGTGTTGCTCCTCCGACCGGGCCAGGTCGTCTGTGGTGGGGGGCTGTTGGGCCATGGCTGCTGTGCTTCGCTGGGACCCGCTAGGTGACCTCGACACTCGTCGCATCGAAGCGCTGGTAGTCCTCCACCTTCATGATGTTGACAAGCTCGTCGACGGTTCGCCACACCTCGTGGAAGCTGTTGTAAAGCGCGACCGGTGCGATGCGAATGACGTTAGGCGCTCGGTAGTCGGGTGTGAAGCCGCGGGCACGCATGGCGAGGCAGATTTGCGCCGCATCGGTCGCCCGCTCCAATGCCACGTGACCGCCTCGTCGTTCCGCTTCCCGCGGAGTGCCGACCTCAAAATCATAGGGTGACTGAGTCAGTCGGCCGTCAATCAGATGCATTAGGTAGGCCGTCAGGCGCAGAGACTTGTCACGAATGCGTTCGATCCCCGCCTCGTGGATGACCTGCAGGGCGCCTGAGATGGTGGCCGAGCCAAGGATGCCTGGTGAGGAGATTTGCCAACCGCCGGCGGAGCGAGCGTGATCGAAATCCAGGTTGAGGTCGAATTGAGTCGCCTTGTGGGTTCCGAACCACCCCGACAGCCCCGGTCTACGCTCGTAGTGGCGCTCGTGAAGGAACAAGAACGCGCTGCAGCCCGGTCCACCATTTAGGTACTTGTAACTACACCACACTGCGAAATCGACGCCCCAGTCGTGGAGGCGGTGGGGGAGTGCTCCCACCGAATGGCAGCAATCGAAGCCGATCGGGATGTCCCGGTCACGGGCGGCCCGGGTCAGCCGCTCCAGGTCGAGTAGTTGCCCGCTTCGGTAGAGCACTGAGGGCAGCAGGACCAGAGCGATCTGGTCGGTCAGCTGAGCGATGACGTCATCTTCGGCAATGGTCCGCCCGTCGCGGCTCGGCACCAGTACGAGATCCGCCTGGGGATCACAGCCTCGCAGACGCAGCTGATCGCGCAAGGCATAGAGATCGGTCGGAAAGGAGAGGGCACCGGCGAGGATCTTGCGCCGTGATCCGGCTGGACGGAAGAAGGTGGCCACCAAGGAGTGGATGTTGACGGTGGTGGTGCCGGTGAAGACGACCTCTGCTGGGTGGGCGCCGACGAGCGGGGCCGCCAGTGCGCCCATGGTCTCGGCGTAGTGAAACCAGGGGCCCTCGCCATCGAGCCAGCCGCGGACGCCCAGTTGTTTCCATTCTTCCAGACGATGCTGCAGCGCCGCCTCGGCGTCTTGGCAGGCAAGCCCGAGGGAGTTGCCTGCCAGATAGACCGTGTCAGTAGGCCGGTAGAACCGCTCGCCCATGGAGCGGAGCGGGTCGTCGCGGTCCAACCGGCGAGCACATTCTTCGGACAGATCGAAGCTCTGACTCACCGTGCCACGTCTCACGGTCACCCAAGGGGCCGCCGCCGGCGTCGCCACACGCCGATCCCGAGGGCTGCCGCTGCCAGCGCGAGCCAGGCTGGTCTGGTCGGCTTCTGGGTCTGACAGCCGCAGCCGCCGGTTTCACTGCTGTCGCCTGTGGGAGTCGTCCCGTTGGCGCCAATCCCAGAGCTGGTCGTCGAGCCGCCGGTGCCGCTGGTGCTGGTGCCGCCGGTGCCGCTGGTGCTGCCGCCGACGCCGGAGCTCGATCCGCCGCCACCGCCTGCGCCACCAGGGCCGATGGTCTCACAATTGACGGTGCTCGGCTTCTCGATCGTCAGCGTGTCGATGATCTGATTGGCCTGGGGAAAAGCACCCCAGGTGTCGATGGTGAGCTTGGTGTCCTGGACGTCGAACAGCATGTAGTGGTGATCGTCCAAGCAGGTGACCTGGCCGGGTGGTGGAAAGAAGTTCAACGCCGCCGGAATGGTGAAGGCCCCAGCGCCACCGGAGACAAAATAGATCGTGCCGTTGGCAGGGTCGCCACCGACCAGGCAGGGCTGGTCGGATCCCGGGTTGTTCTGGGTGCCGCAGGCTGAGGGCTCGTAGCGTTCGTACCAGTGGTTGTGGCTGGTGAGCACGACGTCGACGTGGTGGGCATCGAAGACCGACACGAAGGCAGCGTTCTGGCCTGCTTCGTTGGGCTCGTGGCTGATGCTGAAGATCACCTCGCTCGTGTAGATGGGCTTATGGAGGAAGACGATCTTCCATAGCTGGGGATGGGCGGTCAGCACCTCGTCGAGCCAGTCAGCCTGAGTCTGGAAGGGGATCGATCCGCCCTTGTAGCTGTCGGTCGACAGGGAGACGAAAATCGCGTTGCCGTAGACGAAGTAGTAATAGTCTTCGGTGTTGCTCCCGTAGGGTCCCGTCGATCGGGGGAGGGCAAAGAGCCGATTGTAGTTGGCCCCGTCTCCCTCGCCCGGGCCGTCGTCGTGGTTCCCGAGGCAGGGCATCAGAGGTATGAGAGCGGACGAGCTCTCCGAGTAGCCCAGATAGGTCGCCCACTGACCGAGCTGGTCGCCATCGATGACCAGATCGCCGCCATTGAGCAAGAAGGCCGCGTTGTGGGCCTCGGTTTGTTGCAGGATTTGGTCGTAGTTCTCGCCACCGCCAAGCGTCCCATCGGGCCGGTTGTCCCCTAGGAAGAGAAAGCTGAACTGGCCGCACTCTTCATGGGGGGTCGGTCCGGTGAGGAAAGAGTACTCAGGCGAGTACCCGTCGTTCGTGTCGCCGGCTTGATAGTAGTAGACCGTGTCGGGCTGGAGCCCGGCCAGGGTGACCTCGTGGATGTCGCCCATCGAGCCCGGTCCAGGGTTGACGATCCCCGTCTCGGTCATGGTGAGGTTGCCAGGGCTGGTCCCATAGCGCACCTCGCCAGCGACATTGGGGGTCGTGTGCCAGGTCACGGTCATCGTCGTCTGGGTGGCGTCGACGAAGGACAGCCGCACGTACTGAGGTGCGGCCTGCACCTCAGTGGCCAGGGCGAGGGACAGGGCCGCCAGGCTTGCGCAGCCTATGCCCTTCATCATCCGTGGTGAGTTGGCCCCCCGGCGCGGCTTTCTCATCGTCGACGGCGTCATGGCTACGAGGGTAGCACGGTGGCGCCAGTCGGCGAGCGCGGCAGCGCCAAGAGCAGCCAGGCGAGCACATAGGCTACGGCGCCCATGATGCCGACCGCCGCGAAGCCCAGCTCCATGGCCAGAGCGAGGGAGACGACGCTCGCGAGCACGCCAGCGGCGCCATTGACCGCCCAGAACCAGGCTTTGTGGGCATCGCCGAAGCGCACCATCCCGAGGGGGAAGAACATTCCCATGGTGAACCCCGCTGGCGCTAGCGCCAGGCCGGTCACCACGATTCGTGCTGCGCTGGGCCAGCCGAGGGTCGCCGAAAACAGGGGCGTGATGGCGACATTGAGCAGGCTGATGATGAGCGGGGCGAGCCAGCCCCAGCGTCCGGCCCGGGGAAGGCCGAGCCGGCCCGAGACCATCGCGCCGAGGCCTGCGCCGAGGAGCAGGCAGCCGACGGTCACGGCCACCGCCAAGCTCGGATGGCCCAGATAGAGGATGAACCGCTGCAGCCAAGACAGCTCGACGAACATGAAGGCTAGCCCGATGCACAGGAAGAACAGGCTTCCTCGCCAGAAGCCAGGCTGCCGCGGCAGCCAGCGCGATGCTCCCAGGGGTGCGAAGAACAAGACCAGTGTCACAATCACCATGGTGATCATCAACGTTTGGAGCGCCACCACGCCTTCGGCGTTGAAGCCACCTAGCTGAACCGTCTTGTCCTCGAGCCTGGACAGGGGCGATACCAGCTGGAAGAAGAAGGGGGCATCATCGGTCGGGGGCTCGAGGCGCAGGCCGATGGAGGCGAATTTCTGAGGTCCCGCGTCGAGCAGCGCGGCCACTCCGAGCGCCAGATCAGGCGTGGCGGCGGCCGGGTAGTCCAGCTCAAAGCCTCGGGTGGCGCAGATCTCCTGCAGCTTGGCTATCTGGTGCGGGCCAAAGGGGCTGCGCGACATGAGCAGGGTGCCGACCTTGCCCGCGTGGACCAGGGCGATGTGGTCCCGCGGCGCGCTCACGCCTTCGGCCTCGAGGGCAGCCTTGACCAGCATCAACAACCGCATGGACTCGAACCCCATCCAGCGGCTGGTCGATACGATGCCCGTCGCGCTGAGTCGTGACCAATAGAGGCGGTAGGCCTGCAGGGTATAGAGGTTGTTCTCCGACAGGGTGTAGGCCCCAGCGGCCGTGGCGGCCCAGCTGTCGATCATCGAGAGCAACACCAGGTCGTAGCGTTGCTCGCTGCGGGTCAGCACGCTGCGAGCCTCGCCGATGATGGTATGCACGCCCGGCAGATCGTAGACGCCGCCGGCGAAGCTCTTGAAGGGGCCGCGCAGCGCCTCGACGATGCCGGCGTTGAGCTCGATGGCGTCGATGCGCTCGGCGCCGGTGAGCCGCGCACTGTGGATGTCGCGCCCCCCGCCGGTGCCGACGATCGCCACCTGCGCGGGCCGCCGAAGCTGCAGCCCGACGGTGGTCACGTCGTAGAGCAGGTAGTCGAGCTTCTCGTCGTTGCCGTCGTATTCGATGATCGGGGTGCCTGCTGACCCGTCTTGCTCGAGCCAGTACTGGGCAGGGGCCGGTTGCTCGAGCCCCAGCTGGCTGGTGCCCCAGTGAAACCCTTCGGCGCCTCGGGCCCAGGGGAAGTTGTCGAAGATTGCGAGTCGGGCGGTGGGGGTCCACTTCTCATAGATAGGCGTCAGCCGTGGGCCAGTCTCTTCGTAGGCCTTGGTGGCCCGGACCTCGTAAGCATCGCCGATCACGAAAGAGAGGAGCAGCCCACTGCCCACAGCGAGCGCGACCAGCTTGGATTTGGGCTGCACCACCAGGTAGGCCGCCAAGGGTAAGACGGCGACTGCCGCGCACAGCTCAGGTGTTGGCACCAGGCTCATGAGCGGCACGACTAGGAGTGCGCCGGCACACGCGCCTAGCAGGTCGAAGGCGTACATTCGTCCGACCGCTGCTCCTTTCGCTTCGATGAGGAGCAGGCAAATGGCTGCCCCGAGGCACAGCACCGCGGGCAAGAGGGCCAACATGCAGAAGACGATGGCGTGAGGTCCGAACAGGCGGCTGCCTTTGACGATTAGAGCGATGGCGATGGGAACGGCGATGGCGCCGCCGAGCAGCAGTCGCGGCAGCAGTCCTGGCCGGGGGCGACGAAGCGCAAACCACACTCCTGGCGCACCGACGCCCAACATGGCCAGCGAGATCGAAAAAAAGGCCCAGTGGTACCAGAGCAACACACTGAGCACCCGGGTGACTGCGATCTGCAGAACCATGATCGCCGCCGCTGTGAGCGAAATGGCGAGGTGCTTCGCGGTGACGTTCATGGTCAGTCTACTGGTACTCGACCCGCGGGGCTGGGGACAATGAGAGCGGGCAGCTCGCCAGTATCGCCTGGGCGTAGGCGAGGTGCTCTTCAGCGCCTGGGCTGTGGGCGACCTGTTGCTTCAGCTGCTCGGCGGTTGCGGCGGCCTCCTCGCAGCGGCCGGCGAGCACCAGCAGGGCGACCAGGCGGGCAAGATCGGGGCTTGGCTCGTAGGCGAGCTCGGCGGCGGCGCGGTAGAGCACGATGGCGTCACTGCGCTGGCCCTGGGTCTCGCGGATTTCACCGATGGTACCGAGCTCCCACGAGCCGCCGTAGCCTGAGGTAAGCCACACCAAGCAAGGCCACTCGTCTTCAGTCTCCCCGCAGGCTGCGTAGCTGGGCGCCCAAGTGGCTGCGATTAGGAGTACCGCTGTGACGATCATCGCGGCCAGCATGCCGACGTACAAGCGGATTCGAGAGGGCGCCTTGGGTCGTGGGTAGGCTGGCGGGTGGCCCGCGGCGATCAGCCGGTCATAAAGGTGCGGGTGAGTCCCCCGCGCCCAGCCGACTGCAGGCACTGCGTTGGCTTGGTAGATCTTCTCCAGGGCGCGCGCCAAGCTGGCGCCGTCCCCGACCTGCTCTCGGGCCTCTGCATCCGCGCGCTGCTCCATGCGACGCATGACGCGCCTGAGCCACAGGATGGCTGCCATGGCGGCCAGCACAGTGACGCCGTAGCCCGCGACGTCGTAGGCGGCCACGATGGGGCGGGCCGCCGCTAGGGGTACCCACAGGGTGGCCTGCACCATGCGCAGCGCCCGGATGGACCGCGGCTCGCTCAGGTGGCCCAGCTCGTGGGCTGCGATCGCCTCGAGCTCGTCGTCCTCGAGCGTTCGGAGCGCCGCGTCGGAGAACACCAAGACACCGCCCATGGGAAAGGCGGCGGCGTTGACCATCGGCCAGCGCAGCTCGAAGGTCGCCCGCGGCGATTGGCCGGCCCGTTCCGCGGCAGCAGCCACGATGGTCTGGAGGCGTTTGGACGGTGGGTGGGCCAGGCCCAAGGCCCGTGCGATTAGCAACGAGACGCCGCTCATGGCCAGCGCCAAGAGCGCTACGGTGCTGGCCACCCAGGCCGCTCCAGCACCGGTCCACAACGACTCTGGCGCTGCCAGGGCCAGCACCACGGCGATCGGTAAAATGGGCCGAATCACGATCGCCAAGGTGAGCATGCCGGCGAGCCAGTAGCGGAGCGTGAGAGGGTTGGGCAGCAGCTGCCGCAGGAGCCGGAAGTGCATGGTGGCGGTCCCTGCCAGCGCTGCGAGGCCAGCCGCGATCCCCAACCCTTGGGTCGACCAGAGCGTCAGCGGCCCCACCCAAAGATGGGCAAAGGCCACCCAGAACGCGGGCAGCACCACCAGGCACACTGCGCTGAGCGCCCGGGCCGGAAAGGCCAGCCGTGCGCGCTCGGCCCAATGGGTCTCTGCCCCCTTTGATTCGGCACTCTTCCCTTGGCCAGCCAGCCCAATAGCGGTGGCGAGCCGGGCGCCCAGCGCGCTGACCAGGGCCGCCATCAGCAGGTAGGTAGCCGGTCCCGCCCAGCCGACCCAGGATGGCAACAGTGCGCGCGCTTGGTCGAGCGCGCTCATGGTCTTGGCGGGCCTGTGCGGGTCATCGGCTCAGGCTCGAGGTCCCGCGGTTCAGGGAACGGAAAGCGATGGCGGGAGGCTATTGCCCTTTCGTGCAGCGGTCCATGGGGGACACTTCCTCGACGGGCACGAACCCCCGCTCGCTCCCGCTTCCCTCACGCTTCCGAGCTCTCGTTTCACTCGAATCTCGGGCCAGCGCAGGTCGTGCTCACTGGTGCTTCGGGGCCTCCATTGGTCGCCGGGTTTGCGAGAAGCTCGATTGTTACCGACTCGCCGTCGAGGTGAACCGGTGGTTCTCCCGTGTGGGGTTTCCCCGCGGAAGGTCTCACTTGCGTGACCAAGGGCTTCGGGCGTCTGATTCGGTGGTGTGCAACATCGCCGAAGGGTGCTCAAAGAAGGGGACTGTGGTGGGCAAGAGCAATCTCTTGACGGCCCTCGGCTCTGCCGGCGAGTGCTGCGCGGTGCTCGACTGTGTCTCGCTCTCAGGCAGCGTCGAGCAGCAAGAGAAGCTCAGGCGCATCGGCGCCATGCTCTTCAAGCTCAGCAACTGACGTCCTGCGGCTCTATGTCACGGGGATCCACGGCCAGGGCGTACTGTCGAGCGAGGGCAGCAGCGATCTGTTCGTCGCCAAGTTTCCGCCCTTCCTCGCGCAGGATTGGCGCAGCCCGCTAAGAAACACACGATCTTGGTACGAATACGCGACCATCACCGTCGAGCTCGATCCCGAGTAGGCGGTCGAGGTCAGCTCGGTGCCGGGCAGCTGCTCCTCCTAGCCGAGGTGCTGCGCCGCCGTCCGCTGTGCGATGACCTGCAGCGACCGGGTTTGGTAGCCGAGCTCGGCTACCGCACGATCGCAGCAATGATACAGGTGCAAGGGCGCGAGTCGTAGTGGACCGGCAGGGAGCTGGAGTCTGAGGCCGGCCCGTTCGCCGAGGAGGAGGGCAACGCCCGCCACCTTCGGCGCCCAGTCGGGGAGGGTCCAGCGCGGCGGGCGCACGCCAAAGGCGGCGGCAAAAGCGGCGAAGAAGGCTGGGTGGGTCACGTGGGGCCCGCCGAGGATATATCGCTCACCGGGTTGGCCTCGCTCGAGCGCCGTCAGGTGGGCGGCCGCCACGTCCTCGACGTCACACAGGGTGATGCCACCGGGGGGCGCGATCACCAACAGGCCCCGGCGGATCTGGCGAATCAGGTTCTGCTCGTCCCGGTTGAGCTGTCCTGGACCGTAGATGGTGGCGGGGTTGAGCGCGACCACCTCGAAGTCGGGGCTAGATGCGCCCAGCGCAAGGCGCTCGCCGTCCCGTTTGGTTTCCATGTAGGGCAAGGCTGTCGGCCAATTCCAGCGCGCCGTCTCGTCCACGGGGTGGCCGGCCGGGTCGTAGCCTACCGCGGCGACGCTCGAGGTATGCACCAGCCGCCGCACCCCCGCCGCGCGGGCCGCCGCGATGACGTTGGCCACCCCACGGACGTTCACGGCGATCAGACGCTCTCGGTCGCCCCAGTAAAATGACGTGTCGCCGGCGACGTGGATGCACAGCTCGACGCCATCGAAGGCCGGTCCCAGGGTGGCCGGAACGGTGACATCACCCGTGACGACTTGCACATCCAAGCCCGCCAAGCGGTCGAGGGGCTCACCGGTGCGCGCGAAGGCCACCACCTCGTGACCCGCTTCCACGGCTTGCCGAACGACCTCCGCGCCGAGGAAGCCGGGGGCGCCAGTGATCAGCAGGCGTGCCATGGCCCGACCCTAGGTCGACGGCCGCGCCGCTGGTTGGAATTCTGTCGCGCTCAGGCGGAGGCGAGCTCCCGCAAGGCGACTAGGGTGTCTTCCGGTTCGGGTCGACGGGTGTAATCCGCGTCGACGCGGGCTAACGGCAATCAGGCTCGCGCCTAGGGAGGTGAGGTCGTCGACGAGGCTGTTCAGAGCATCCAGCTCTGCATTGCAATAGGGTCACCAGTGGCCACGGAAGAAGGTGATGACCTGGTAGCCCTGCTCGGCCAAGTCAGCCAGTCAGCTGCCCCTGCCGCAGGATCTGATTCATCGCCTTGAAGACAGGGGGGGTCTTGTCCCGGCCCACTCGAAGCAGACCGACTCGTGGTTGGTCTGCTGGGCGCCAAGGATAGGCTATTCTCTCAACGGCGCGGGCACGGTGCCCCATCGTTTGGCGTGATACCCTTGAGCCGATGTTTGTCCCACGGCCGCCTGTCCTAGCGGCGCGCCACCTTGCCGCGCTGCTCATGCTGGTGCTCGGCTCGCTGTCCTGTGGGGGCGAGAGCGAGAGCGAGGGCGGCGGAACGGGCGGCCAGGAGTCCTGCCCGTCTCCGAATCGGCTGCTCGAGGACGGCAGCTGTGTGGCCCCTGGCGTGCAGGACAACGGCTGCCCGGCCGGCGAGCTCGGCCTCGAGGACGGCAGCTGCCAGCCGGCGGGCGTGCCGCCTGAGTTGTGCGCTGTTGGGTTCGAGCCGGTCGATCAGGGCTGCGAGCCCATCTTGCCACCTGAGCCCTGCCCGCCGGGGCTGATGGCCGTGCCAGGCGACACCGCCTGCCGCGAAGTGGCGCCCTGCGGGCAAGGACGGTGGGGCGACATTCCCATCGATAGCGCCACCGAGCACGTCGACGCAGCCTACGCCGGCGGCGGCAATGACGGCACCGTGGACCAACCGTGGACGACTATCGGCGAAGCCATTGCGGCGGCCGCGCCTGGAGCAATGGTAGCGATTGCAGCGGGCAGCTCCGCCGAGGACATCGACATCGTGGGAAAGCCGGTAAGGCTCTGGGGCGTGTGCCCGGCCGCTGTTGAGGTGGTGGGCAGCGCCACGGCAATGGCCGCGGTGGTCATTCGCACTGGAGCGGATGGCACCGAGGTGCACGCTCTCGCCATCCGCGGCAACGCGCCCGGGCTAGCCCTCTCAGGCTCGCAGGGCGTGGTGCTCGACCGGGTGTGGGTACACGACAACGCACGGTACGGAATCACCATCGAGCAAGCGCTTGGCCCCACCACGGTCACCCTCTCCGGCGCGCTGCTCGAGCAAAACCACGGGGTCGGCGTGTACATCGTAGGCTCGGACGCCACCATCGAAGGCACGGTCGTTCGCAACACCCTGCCCGCGGCTTCAGACCAGCCAGGCGGCCTGGGCATCACAATTGTGCACGGCCCGAACACAGCCGAACGCGCGAGCGTCACGCTCCGCGGATCGCTGCTCGAGCAAAACCACTACGTCGGTGTGTACGTGTCAGGCTC
>JAUVCD010000702.1 GCA_030590865.1 Myxococcales bacterium
CCGAGGGCACGACCTCGCCCACGCAGGACCCCCAGGCGCCGGCGCTACAGGTCTGCAGGCCGGCCACGCAAACCCCTACGCCCTGGGTTCCATTGGCCCCGTTGTAACAGGCCTGGGTCTGGCCGTTGGTGCAGACGCAGCCCTCGTCGACCGCACCGTCGCAGTCGTTGTCGATGCCGCCGTCGCAAATCTCGGTGCCTGGGAAGTTGATCTGGTTGCAGATCACGCCGCCGCCTGAGCACTGAGTGATGCCGTCGGCACAGATGCCGGGGACCCCGGTGTTGCAGGTCAGCCCGCCGCCGGGATCGCCATCGTCGGTGGCGCCATCACAGTCGTTGTCCAGACCGTCACAGATCTCTGGCACCGGACTGGCGTTGGCGTTGCAGATGATGCCGCCGCCGGAACATTGAGTGGTGCCCGCAGCGCACTCGCCCTGCTGCCCGCTATTGCAGGTTAGCCCGCCGCCGGGGTTGTTCTCGTCGGTGAAGGCGTCGCAGTCGTTGTCCAGACCGTCGCAAATCTCCGTCGAGGGGCTGGTATCCGGGTCGCAGCCCAAGCTTCCGCCGCTACACAGCAGTGTACCCACGGCGCAGACGCCATTCAGCCCGGTGTTGCAGCTGCCGCCACCGCCGGGATTGCCCTCGTCAGTGGAGCCGTTGCAGTCGTTGTCCGAGCCGTCGCAAACCTCAGTGGTGGGTACCACCTCGCCAGCACAAGCACCCCAGCTGCCAGCCACACAGGTCTCGAGGCCCGCGACGCAGAGGCCCACGCCCTGGGTACCGTTGGCCCCGCTGTAACAGCTCTGGGTCTGACCGTTGGTGCAGCTGCAGCCATCGTCGACTGTGCCGTCGCAGTCATCATCCAGGGTGCCATCACACACCTCGGCGCTCGGGAAGGTCGTCTGGTTGCAGACGATGCCACCGCCTGAGCACTGGGTGAGGCCGGCAGCACATACGCCCGGAATGCCGGTGGTGCAGGCGATGTTGCCCCCTGGATCGCCCTCGTCGGTGCCGCCGTCGCAGTCGTTGTCCAGGCCGTCGCACACCTCGGGCGACGGGCTGTTGTTGGCGTTGCAGACGATGCCGCCGCCTGAGCACTGGGTCGTGCCAGCGGCGCATACGCCAGTCTGGCCGGTGGTGCAGGCCTGGCCGCCGCCTGGGTTGCCGTCATCGACCGACCCATCACAATCGTTGTCCAGGCCGTCGCAGATCTCCGAGGTGGGCGTGTTGTTGGCGTTGCAAACAATGCTGCCGCCTGAGCACTGAGTCGTGCCGGCGGCGCATTCACCGCTCTGGCCGGTGGTGCAGGCGACGTTGCCCCCTGGATTGCCCTGGTCAACGGTGCCATCGCAGTCGTTGTCCAGCCCGTCGCAGAGGTCACTCGCAGGGGTCACCTCACCGACGCAAGCGCCCCAGCTGCCGCCGGAGCAGGTCTGGGTGCCGGCCACGCATAGCCCCACACCCTGGGTTCCGCCAGGGCCGTTGTAGCAGCTCTGGGTCTGCCCATTGGTGCAGCTACAGCCTTCGTCGGTCGAGCCGTCGCAGTCGTTGTCCAAGCCGCCGTCGCAGATCTCGGTGGTCGGGAAGGTCGTCTGGTTGCAGGCGATGCTGCCATTGGTGCACTGCGTGACGCCGTCAGCGCAAGGGCCGGGGATGCCGGTGCTACAGGTCAGTCCACCGCCAGGATCGCCTTCGTCGGCGCCGCCGTCGCAGTCGTTGTCGAGGCCATCGCAGACCTCGGGGCCGGAGGTCTGGTCGGGCTGACAGCCCAGCGACCCATTGGCGCAGAGTTGGGTGCCTGCAGCGCAGACGCCGAGCTGGCCGGTGGTGCAGGCCGCGCCGCCCTCCGGATTGCCCTCATCAACGCTGCCATCGCAATTGTCATCCAGGCCGTTGCAGATCTCGGCCGAGGACTGCACCGCTTGCACGCATTGGAGCTGACCGTTCTGGCACTGGAACGTGCCCACCTTGCACTGGCCGAGCAGCCCGGTGTCGCAGGCCGCGCCGCCTTCGGGGTTGCCTTCGTCAGTGCTGCCGTCGCAATTGTCGTCCAGACCGTTGCAGAGCTCAGTCGAGGACTGGACGTTCTGCCCGCACAACAGGCTACCGCCCGTGCAGTGCATGGTGCCCGCCGCACAGACGCCAGAGAGACCTGTTTGGCAATTACCGCCGCCGCCGGGATCGTTTTCGTCGGCCTGGGTGTCGCAATCGTTGTCGAGCCCGTCGCAAAGCTCGGTGGTCGGTGTCACATCGCCGGTGCAAGTGTCCCATTGGCCTGCGGTGCAGACTTGGGTGCCATCCTGGCATTCGCCGATGTTCTGGGTAGCCGGTGAGCCGGTGTAACAGCTCTGTTGGGACTCGTTCACACAGGAGCAACCCTCGTCGACCTGCCCGTCGCAGTTGTCATCGGTGCCATCGCAGGTCTCGCCATTGGCGTTCGGATCGCCGGGCAAACACGGCACCGGCGTGCCGTTGTCGCATGAGTCGACAGTGTTCTGGCAGATGCCCAGCCCACAGGTGACGGATCCGAAGCCCTCGTCGATCTCAGTGTCGCAGTCGTTGTCCTCGCCATCGCAACTTTCGTTGGAGGGCAGACCCTCGTCGAGGCAGTCGCCCCAGGCGCCTTGCAGCGTGCAGGTCTGAAGGCCCGGCTGGCAGACGCCGATGCCTTCGAGCTCTGGGTCGCCGCTGTAGCAGGCCTGCGTGTCGCCTTCGATGCAGGGGCAGTCCTCATCGACGTCTCCGTCGCAGTCATTGTCGAAGCCGTCGCAGACTTCCTCTTCAGGGACACAGCCGCCACCGCCTTCGCCGCCCCAACCTCCTGGATCGATGGTGTTGCCTGCGCCACCGGTACCGTCAGGTGGCGGCTCGACCTGATCCGCATCCGAGCCGCAGCCGAGCGGCGCGACCCCGAGGGCCCCGATGGCGACCAGCAACAGACCTATCCAAGACGCTCGCATGCCCATGTATTTCTCCGACCTCCGCGCAATCGATACCAAGATCGATCGTCTCAGATAAAGGCGGGTGATGGGAAGACTAAACATTTCCCGGCCTCCAGCAGCGCTACCACTGACGCAGGGCCTGCGGTCGCGGACTTTCAGGTACGAAGTTTGCCGCCCCGCCGTCGGCCACCTACCGTGGTTGGTGCACGATGGTCGCGAAGCTCGGCGCGCTGTTCCACGACGCTGCCTTCGGGCCGGTGACCCACGCCGCCCGTCTGTTGGCTAACGACCAGCTGGAGGCTGGACTCACCGCCCTCAGGCGCGACGAGCTGATGGGAGGCGTCAGGCATGGGGTCGAGCGCATCGCCAGCGCCGCTGGTGCGCCTGCGCTCAAGGTCTTTCGACGGCTCCCGATGGACCACTTGGAAGTGCTGATCGAGAACGTGGAGACCAGTCAGCGTCAGGTCGCAACCCTGTGGGGCGCCCAGGCGAGCCAAGGGGCAGAGCTCCCGGCGCAGAAGCTCACAGCCGCTGATGTCGATCCGAGCAAGGTGGCTCACGAGCTGCGGCGGATCGCGGAGGCGCCGGACCATGGCGATGAGCTGTCAGCAGCGCTTACCACCCTGGCCAACCAGGCGGACGAGTGGGTTGCAGCCCTGCTGGATTGCTGCTCCTTGCTCGAAGATGCTCCTGATCTCGCGCGCGCCTATCGCCGACGGGGGCGCAAGCGCTTGGCCATGGCGATCGCCGTCACGATCCTGGTGACGGGGGCGGCGACCTGGCTCACCCGTCGCCACCTCGCCCAGACGCGACTAGACGCCCAACTCGGGGCAGGAGCCTGTGCCGTCGAGAGCATTGCCCCCGCAGATCTCGCCCATGCCTCCGCCGATCAGCGGGCGGCCATCGAAGGCTTGCGACGACAATGTGAGGATGGGCGGGAGCGTGAGCGCCAAGCAATAGAATCACGCCGGCTCGCCGACGAGCAGCGCCGCGCAACAGAGCGCCGCAAACAAGAGCGCCTCGAGCAGTGCGCTCAGTTGGGACGACATTTCGAAGCGGGCAAGCTCGATGACGCAGACGTCAAGATCGCCGGAAAACATGCCGGACTGCTCGGTCGGCTGCTGGCCGGCAAGCTGGCCCTCGATGACGTGAGCGACGAGCTTGGGGAGCTCCCCTGTGCCGACACCGCGGCGGTCAAGCCGCTACGCCATGCCTATGCCCGTGCCGTGCTCGACTCGATGCTCGCCTGGCTGCCGTCGCGCTCGCCATCGAAGGCGGCGCAGCGAGCGCTCATCGAGCACCGAGCTGAGCTTCCCAGGCAAGGGATCATGCTCTTTGGTGGGCACATCGAGATGATGGCCGCCCGCTCCGTCGCTACCGGCGTGGCGCTCCGGCGGCATGCAGCACTCTGTGCGCTCAGCGCGACTCTCGAGGCCAAGCCAGGCGTCAATTGCGCGGCGGTGGTGAAGCTAGCGCGCGACGCTCCGTGAGGGCGGTACCCGTCAAGATAGTTGTCGTATTCCCAGAGTGAGAACCGGCAACGTCAGCTGCACCGAGATGGAGTGCGTGACCTGCCCGCGCTCGGCACCGCCTGCCCGTACTCGGACATCTCGACATAGCTAGTTGGCGGTCCGAAACCCCCTTTTTCCCCGCGAAGCACGTGCACGGGTGACGCGCAAGGCGCGTCGGGACCCGAAACCGTGAGTGTAACGAGCGATTGGGGTGGGGCCCCGTCGCCGAAAGCGATGGGGCGGGGTATTTCCACAAACCCCGAGAAAATAGGGCTATTCGGCCAACATGAGGCGCTAGCG
>JAUVCD010000337.1 GCA_030590865.1 Myxococcales bacterium
CCGCAAGTACCGCATCCGCTGGCTCGCAATCGCTCCGCCTTATGGTTGGATGCGTGGCTCCCTAAAACCGCTCAATTCTATCATTGGCGGACATAAACAGACCATTGGCTCGGTGCGAGTCGAGCGCGTCCACCGGAGCAAGAGGCTGACGCTGTTTCGAGTCCAGAGTTGGGGTCAGGACTAATCACTTGACACTCACGTCCTCCAAGACAGGTGCCAGGACTCCTGATCCCTATGTGCGAAGTGACTAGTCCTGACCCTCGGACGACAGGCGCGGACCTCACCGCTGTCGTCGTCCGCCTGTGCTCGGAGAAGATTGGACCCCGCCTGGCAGTGGTCCTACTCAGGGGAGCACTGGGTCGTTGGGTCGCCGTAGGCAATGTTGAGGCACTGATCGGTGATGGTCTTGCCGGGGCAGTCGAGCGGCCACCAATTGCAGGCCTCCTGTTCGGTACAGGCCTGCTCGGTGTCGTAGTCGGGGCACGGCAGATCGGCGCAAGGCGGCGGCCCGGGGACCATGTCCTGGTCGTAGCAATTCGCGAAGAACGTGTCTCCGTGACATCCAGCGCCGATCCAATGGCAATCCGGATCGCCGTCGCAGGCGACCTGATCGAGGGACGAGCATCCCGGCGAGCCGCCCCCAGAGCCCCCCGTGCCGGTAGCCGCTCCCGAGCCATTCGACTCGTCGTCGTCATCGCTACAACCGCCATGCAGCACCAGCGCTCCCAACAATGCGCCCAAGACCACCCGTGAAACCACCATCACACCACCTCCGCGACCCATGCCCGTCCCTGACCCGCCGCAATGCCTTGCAGCAGCACGACCAAGCCCAACCCTATCAATACGATGGCCACCACGGCCAACAAGATCTCCGGCTGCTCCGCCGTGAGGAACGCGTAGGTCTAGTAGACCAGCGCGCCCATGGTGGGTCAGCCGGTCGCCACGGCATGGAAACGCTTAACTACCACAATGTGACAGTATCTCGTTGCGCCCATCGTGCCGGCCTTGGTACTGTCGCGCCGTCGATTCGAGCTCCTGGGGGGGGTCCGTAAAGGATCACCATGCCAGTAAGAGACTACGACCTGGAGACCGTGTTTCGTCGTTTGGATGCGGTGGAGTTTTGTGCGCTCAACACCCTGTCCGGCGACATCATCGGCTCCCGTTTCATGGGCTTTGTTTGCGAGCCGGACCTGTCGAAGATTTACCTGGTAACCCCTGGAGCCAGCAACAAGGTCAAGGAAGCCGAGGGTCAGCCAAAGGCCACACTCACAGCCTTTTGTCCGACGAATGACCTGCACGATGACCACACGGGGGTGGTTATCCACGGGGAGGTCGCAGCCAAGCACGAGTATTCGGACCCCGATGTCGAGCGCGGCTTGGAGCTCTTCGTGATGAAGAACAGCCAGGTCAAGCCCTTCATCGATGCCAAGAGCTTGTTCGACTACGTCGTGCTGGTGATGAAGCCCACCAAGATCGGCGTGCTCGAGTACCAGGACGCCCTGAAGACGACTCCTGCGTGCACGATTGCGGTGACCTGATGACTGACGCCGAAGAGCCAGAGTTCAGTCGCGAGGAGCTCCTCCGGCTGACCCTGCGCCTGCAAGCGTTGTGCGAGGACTGCATTGAGAGCAAGCAATGCAACGTCGAGACGCGTTGCTCGGTGAGCATGGCGCGAGGGCTGATCGGCTCCTATCTCATCAACCGACGTCGCGTCCTGGCCAGAGCTGCCGGGCCGGTCCACTTCGTGGTGCCATGCAGCGCCACCGCACGCCGCGAGTTGCTGTCAGCGCGCGACGATGTGGCACGGATGTGTGAGCGCTGCATGTTTCACGTGCCGACGTGCTTCTTGAACGTACTGTATGACCACGTTGAGCAAATCCTCGACATAGAGCCACGGAAGGCGCCGAACGAGCGTCCCGGAGAGCTCGTTTCCGACGCCACAGGCGGCAAGGTTGTGGGCGGGCTCACCCCTTGACACGTCACTCCCGCGAGCGGCGCACACAGCGCTGGGCCCGGCAGCCGTAACCGCGCACGAGCGTCGACTTCTAGATTGCACGGGAGGCTGACCCATGGCGACGACGAAGAGGAAAGCCGTAACAGACAAGCGGAAGCGACAGGTGTCTAAGGCGAGCTCCAAGGCCACCACCAAGAGCCGGACCGACAAGCAGGGGGCCGGTCCGACGGTAAACCGCCGACAACGATCCCAGCGCAAACGGCAGCGCGCCACTGTTGCAATCGATGTGAGCGCCGTTGTCGACGTGCTCCAGGCCTTTCGCAAAGGACACCTCGACCAGCGCGTGGCCCTGCCCGCTGAGGGCACGCCTGCGCACGAGCTCGCCGCGGCGCTCAATGGCCTGCTCGCCTTCGCGAGCGCCGAGATCGAACGGCTTCGCGATGAAGGAAGCGAGCTCGCCTTGGGTATGTCAGAACATTTCGCGACGCTCCACCAGGCGCGGCAGGGCGACCTGAGCGCGCGGGCACCCGAGTCGTCCCCTGGTGAGCTGGTCGTCAAAGTGAGCGCCGAGATCAATGGGCTGTTGAGTGAGCTCGAGCAGATCACCAGCCGAGTCGGCACCGAGATCGTCGAGACCGCGGGCCGGCTCGATATGGCGGCCGTCGAGCTACTGAGCGTTGCGCAGCATCAATCTCAAACGAACTCGTCGCAAGCGGCTGCGCTCAGCCAGAGCGCGAGTGCAGTCACCCAGCTGTCCGCGTCGGCCAAAGAGATCGCCGGAACGTCCCGAGACGTGCACTCCATGGCGGTCGACAACCTCTCTCTCGCAGGAGCCTGTCGCCAATCCGTGCGAGCTTCTGCCGATCTCGTCGCGCAGATCGGCGAGAGCATGGACGAAGCGGCGGAGCGAATGGCCCTGCTCGGAGAGAAGTCCACCGCCATCGGCGAGGTCACAGACATCATCGACGGAATTGCCAACCGGACCAATCTGTTGGCCCTCAACGCCGCGATCGAAGCTGCTCGTGCTGGCGAGGCAGGGCGAGGATTCTCGGTCGTTGCTGTGGAGATTAGGAAGCTCGCGGAGACCGTGGCGAAATCCACTGGCGAGATCAAGAGACTGATCCGAGAGATTCAAGACTCGACCGCAGCCTCCGGGGTGGCAACCGAACAGGTGACCAAGCAAGTTCGCCGCAACGCCGAGCTGTCCTCCGAAGTCACCGCATCGCTCGAACAGATGGTCGAGGTGGTCACGTCCACGTCCGAGCACTTGCGGACCATCCAAGAGGCCACCGGCGAGCAGACGACGTCGACAGAGGAGATGGCGCACACCGTGCAGGAGCTCACGGGGATGTCTCAAGAGGCGGCCAGCGCAGCGAAGGAGTTGTTCGAGAGCGCTCAAGAGCTGACCGCGCTCGCCCACGAGCTGAAGCAGCACTCCGAGTCGATTCAGCCGCAGCGCCACAACAAGACGTGAGGTATGATCGAGTGATGAGCGATGGGTGGGTTGGTCCGCTGAAGGGCATTGTCGCTGCGGCGATCTTGCTCGGTCCCCTTGGATGGGCGACTGGCTGCTGCCTCTCGGTGGATTGTTCCCCCTGTGACGAGTCAATCGTCGTCTCGGCAACCGACGCGGACACCGGGCAAGCCATCGACGGACGGGACGTCGCCTGCCGGGACGCCGCCAACCCCATCAGGCCTTGCCACGAGCTCTCCGAGCCCGGCAGCTACCGAATCATCGTCTCCGCCACTGGCTACCAAAGCGTCGAGCGCGTCGTCAGCGTCGGGGAGAGCAGCGGAGGCTGCTGCGACTGCGGCTACCACACGGCCTACCTCGACGTGGCGCTGGAACCGAACTGAGCAACCCCGTTTTTGAGCACCCCTGCATTGGCAGACGGCGTTCAATCTACCACGCTGCAGTTCGCGCCGGCGACGGGTTGGTTCCCCAGCGGTCCGGTGTTATCCAATAGACACCATGAGGATCGTTGCACTTACCGGGCTCGTGACGTTGATGATGTTCAGTTGGGGATGCGTCGAGTGCGACTGCACATGCCGCTGCACTGAGGCGGGCACTGAGCACGAGGACACCTTCATCGTTCCCGAAGAAGCCGATTGCGACGGGGAGTGCGACGGCTACACCGACGACACTTGTCCGAACTTCACTGCCGAGAGCTTCTCGGTAGACTGCAGCTGACGGCCGCGTAGCGCCCCTGCTCAGGGAACGCTCACACTGGTGTTGCCCTGCAATGGCGGAATGTCGAGCAACAGCTGGCCGTTCATTTGGCTCCGCACCCGCCAGGGATGAGTGTCGTAGGAGGAGATGGTGAAGGTCTGACCGGGCGCAGCCGAGCCGTAATATTGCTCGCCGCAGTTGTAGGCGACCCAGAAGACCTCGACCGTCATGGCGACGCAGTTGTTCTGAACGCTCAACGCCGCGCCGTTGCTGGCGCTCTGAGAACACTGCGCAGGCGGCCCATCGGGCGGCTTGAGGTCTTTACAGGTAGGCGGGGGCTTTCCGCCTACCCCACCCGTACCACTCCCGCCGGTCAGGCCACTGCCGCCGGTGCCGCTAGTGCTGCCGCCAGTCAGGCCACTGCCGCCAGTCCCGCTAGTGCTGCCGCCAGTGCCGCCGGTGCCGCCGGTCAAACCACTGCCGCCGGTGCCGCTAGTGGTGCCGCCGGTCAGGCCACTGCCGCCGGTGCCGCTAGTGCTGCCGCCGGTGCCACCAGTGCCGCTAGTGCTGCCGCCGGTGCCGCTGGTGCTGCTGCTTCCCGTAGCCGTGTCACCGACGACGTAGTCCCCATCCAGCCCAGCCAAGCCGGTGCACCCAAGCCCCCCCGCCAAGACGATCAGCGGTAGCCACTTCATCGGTCCCATGACTCCAAGCTACGCGAGATAGCCGACTTGCTCCACTACTCGCGCTTCGAAGCAGCCACCGCCAGCTTCTTGATCCCCGCCTCGCGAAGCGCGTCCATCAATGCGACCACCCGCCTGTGGGGCACAGAGCGCCACGCCACCGTCCACGTCGCCCTAGTCCGTGCAGCCGTCCGCCTCGGCTTTGGAGCCTGCCGCAATCAGACACTTCACCTTCTTGCTCGAGTACTTCTTCTGACAGACGCTGACCAAGCCCGGCATCATGGGATCGAGCTTCGCGCGGTTTCCGGCTGCCTCAGGATCAGCCGCCGCCCACAAATCGAGCAGGTGGTCTATCGCCTGTTGGCATTCGGTCTCCGTCGGCGGTGTTGCGTCACTCTTGCATCCCATCGACAGGGCGACGGTCAGGACAATCCAGAGGACGATGACGGGCGCGACCAACCGACATCGGCGACATCTCCACATCTCGAAGGCATCGGTCTCGGTTGGGTCGGACATCCCACGGTCCTAGTCAGCGGTGCGCAACGGCCGCAAGGCCCCCTCCCAGGTTGAGTCTGTAAGCGCGACGACCCATGGCGCCGCTCCCCCGCACAGGATAGAAAGAAGAAGCAGGAGGAGAGCATGCTTGGAGTACGAGGACTTCGCTGGCTGGCCGCGGCGACCACCATGGCCACACTGGGATTCGTGATGGCTGGAGGCTGTGCCCCAGGCACCAGCGGCATCGGCGATGACGACGACGACGACGGCACCGGCGGCTCGGCCGGCACCACGGCCCCAGGCGGCAGCGGTGGTGTGGGCGGCAGCACCACGACCACCACCAACACCTCGATGTGTGAGGTGGACTGCTCGACCATCCAGACCCCGGACTGCCAGGTGTCGGTCTGCAACGAGGGTCAACACCGAGGCACGGTGGGGGTCTGCGTGGTGGTCGCCGACGATGACGACACGCCCTGCGAGGACGGCCAGTTCTGTTCTGTCGATGACGCCTGCCAAGCAGGCATCTGCGTGGGCGGCCCGGAGAACGACTGCGGCATGACCCCTGGCCAGTGCATGGAGCTGTCCTGCGACGAGAACAGCCAGACCTGCAGCGAGCAGGCGGCCGCGCCAGGCGCAGCGTGCCAGGATCCCAACGACCTTTGCATCAAGGGCGCCACCTGCAACAACGGGCTGTGCACCGGCGGCACGGCGGAGGACTGCTTCTTCTCCCCCGTCCCGGACGACTGCCACATCGCCGAGTGCAATCCCCAGAACGGCCAGTGTGAGCCCGTGCCTGGCAACGAGGGGCTGCCCTGCGTCGATCTCAACGATCTGTGCACCCCAGGCAAGACCTGCGCGGCCGGGGTGTGCCAAGGCGGCGCGCCACTGAGCTGCAACCACCTGACCGTAGGCTGCGACCTGGGCGTGTGTGATCCCAACACGGGCACCTGCACCACTCAGTCCGTGGGCAACGGCCAGCCCTGCGACGATCTGAACGCCTGCACCACCGGCGAAACCTGCCAGAGCGGCAGCTGCTCGAACGGCACGCCGGTCGTGACCTGCGAGCAGAACGGCGACGGCTGCTGCCCCAGCAACTGCACGGCCAGCAACGATCTGGACTGCACCGTCCAGCCCAACTGCCTCGCCATCAAGACCACCATCCCTGCCTCGACCGACGGGGTCTACGCCATCGATCCCGACCTGAGCGGGCCGATCCAACAGATGCAGGTCTACTGCGACATGAGCATCGATGGCGGCGGCTGGACGCTCGTGGCCAAGGTCGCTGGGGCCAACACCGAAGGATGGGAATGGAACACCACCGCCTGGACAGGCGACACCGGCTTCGGCGGCAACTGCGTGCTCGACACCGTTGCCGGCTGCGACGGCAAGTCCAATGCGTGGAGCGGCGTGCCGGTAGCGCAGATCATGGTGAACACCGGACTGAGCACCGCCTACTACACCATGGTGGCCCCTGGCACGACGATGGCGGCGCGGTTCCAGGCGTTCCCAGACTTCACTGCCCCGAGTGCCGGCCAGGTGATCGGAAACCGCTACGGGGGAGACCCAGCCGCCAACTACGAGGTCGTCACGATGGGTGACGGGGACGGATCCGCCATCAGCTCCAGCTCCGCCGACCGCTGCATGTTCCACGTTCGCGCGAACACCAGCCAGACGGCCAACACCGGCTTCTGCGCCGGCCGGGTTCGCTGTGGGACCACGAACACCTTCGTCGCCTCCCCCACGGCCCTCTCGATGAACAACCGCGCGGACTACTCGGAAATGTGGGACGGCGGCAGCCCAACCTACGCCGAGACGATGCTGATCTTCGTGCGCTGAGCGCGACGCTGGGGCTAGGCCTGCTACAATGATCCTGCGCCGGCATCTGTCCTAGACAGATCCGTTTGGAGCCTCGGGAGCTTCATCCCGCAGGCACGCCTGACCCCAGCTTAATCCGTCTTCGCCAAAGCGCAGTGAAGACCACAGCCTAGGCAGCACCATGACGAGCACGACCACCCATTGGGCCATCGCATCCACACTCGTGCTGTCCGGAGGGCTGCTCTACGCGTGCGGTGATACCGACGACAACGACGAGACGGGCCAAGGTGGCGAGATAAGCTCCACCGGCACCAGTAGCGGTACTGGCGGCGGTGGCGGCAGCACCAGCACCTCCGGTGACGGCGGCATGAACTTCGATGCCGGCGACCCCGACTCGGGCAGCGGCGGCGCCTGCGCTGACGTCGTGGTCGAGGGCAACCCGACCATCATGCCTGCGGACATCGTCTTCGTCATCGACAACTCCTGCTCGATGAGCGGGGAGATCAACGCGGTCGAGCAGAACATCAACGTCAACTTCGCTCAGATCATGGGGGCCAGTGCGGTCGACTACCGGATCATCATGGTGACCGACCACGGCAGCGGGAGCCTCGACGTCTGCATCGGCCCGCCGCTCGGCACGGGCAACTGCGGTGGCGCACCGACTGAGGTCCCCAACCAGTTCTATCACTACGACGTCAACGTCCAGAGCTGGGACTCGGCCTGCATCATGTTCGACACCCTCTACGGCACCGTAGGCGGCGGCGAGGCGGATCAGCACGGCATGTACCCGAACGGCTGGTCCGCCATGCTGCGGACCGAGGCCATCAAGGTCATGGTCGAGATCACCGACGACCGCATGCAATGCACCTGGCAAGGCCACGCCATGCTCGACAACAGCACCATTCCGGCGGGCCAGACCGCTGCCGTGGAGTTTGACTCCACGCTGATGGGCTTGGCGCCGGTCCAATTCGGCACCTCCTCGGATCGCAACTACATGTTCTACAGCATCGTGGGCTTGGCGCCGAAGTCCAACCCGCTCGAGGCCTACACCGAGTTCGAACCCGTCGTGACCGGCGTGTGCTCGACCGCGCCCTCGCCCGGCACCGGCTACCAATGGCTGAGCAAGGGCACCCACGCATTGCGCTTCCCAGTGTGCGAGGGCACAGGCTACGACGCGGTCTTCCAGGACATCGCAGCAGGCGTTGTCGAGGGCACCCAGGTTCCCTGTGAGATCGAAATCCCCGAGCCTCCACCCGGCAAAGAGTACAACTACGACATGGTGTCGCTCCTGTGGACCCCAGGCGGTGGCTCCACCGAGGAGTTCACCCAGGTACCAAGCCTGGCGGCCTGCGGCACCGATGACGACAAGTTCTACATCGAGGACAACCTCATCAAGCTGTGCCCCGCGGCTTGCGACCAGATCGAGGCCGACTTGGACGGCACGCTCCAGGTCAAGATCCCCTGCGACGCCATCAGTTGAGGTTGGGGGTGCCGGGCGCTGCGGAACGGCGTGTCATAGGCTCGGTGTCGACCATGCTGCGCCGCGCCCTGTTCCCGATGCTGCCGCTCACGGCGCTCCTGCTCGGCTGCGGCAGCGACGAGGAGATCACCCCGGGGCCTCCGGTCGACCCCACACCGACCTGCGAGCCACCAGCGCTATCGCTGCCCGATGGAAGCTGCATCCGGCCCGGCGTCGCACCGGGCGACTGCGCCGCGGGCTTCGTGCACGATGGTGAGTACGGCTGCGAGCCCACGCTTCCGCCCGAGCCCTGCGCGCTGGGGCTGATGGCCGTGCCGGGCGATACCGAGTGCCGCTCGGTGATGGATTGCGGCGAGGGACCCTGGGGCGACATCCCGGTCGACGCAACGACCCAATACGTCGACCTGTCCTTCGCTGGCGGCAACAGCGACGGCAGCCAAGCACAACCCTGGACGACCATAGGCGAAGCGATGACCGCCGCAACGGCAGGTGAGCTCATCGCCGTGGCTGCGGGAAGCTACCTCGAGGACCTCTCCATCGTGAGCAGGCCGGTGCGCATCTGGGGCCGCTGCCCAGAGCTGGTGGAGCTCGTGGGTACCGGCGCCAAGACGGCCGCGATCCTCATCCGCAATGGCGCGAGCGGAACCGAGGTGGTGGGCATGGCCATCCGCGGCAACACCATCGGGATACTGCTTTCCGGCTCCCAGGACGTGACCTTCGATCGGCTATGGGTACACGACACAGCCTCGGCAGGGATCGCCGTCCAGGAGACACTCGGCCCGACCTCGGCAGCGCTAACCGGTGCGCTCGTCGAACAGAACGAAAGCGTCGGCCTATTCGTCGTAGGCTCGGACCTCGCCGTGGAAGGCACGGTGGTGCGCGCCACCTTGCCCCGCGCCGCCGACCTGACCGCTGGGCGGGGCGTCAACATTCAAGCCTGCGGCACGCTGGACGGTTGCGATTCGACCGGTCGCGCAAATGCCACGGTGCGCGGTTCACTCGTCGAGCAGAGCCACGATATCGGCCTCTTCGTCCTGGGCTCGGACGTCCTGGTGGAAAGCACCGTCGTGCGCGACACCTTGCCCCGCGCCGCCGACCAGACGGCTGGGCGTGGCATCAGCATACAAGCTTGCAACCCCCAAGCCGGCTGCGACCCAGCCGAGCGGGCCAACGCCACCCTGCGCGGCTCACTGGTCGAGCAGAACTACGAGATAGGCCTCTTCGTCACCGGCTCGGACGCCCTGGTGGAGAGCACCGTCGTGCGCGACACTCTGCCGCGGGCGTCGGACCAGACCGAAGGGCGCGGCATCAGCGTTTCGCTCAGCTGCGATGGTGGCGGCTGCGACCCCACCACCGGAGCGAACGCCACAGTGCGCGGCACACTCGTCGAGCGAAACCACGAGTTCGGGCTGTTTGTCGGAGGCTCGAACGCGGTCATGGACGCAACGGTG